>CALDLG010000211.1 GCA_937910785.1 uncultured Lachnospiraceae bacterium
ATACTGTATGTAATGGCGGTTCAGCGCATCTAACGGACAGGTTTCGATCTCGCTTGTATCCGCAAGCAGTCTGTGAATGCGCTCCTCTCCTCCGGGCAGCAGGCGGATCTCGTTTTTCGACGCCGCCGCATCAAAGATGTCATCCCACGACAGAAGATGCTTCAAAATATAATTAAACTGGTTATAGACGGTCGTTCTGGAAGTCCAGATATCCTCAAAGGTAAGCGTCGTATCGAACTTCGCGTTGAGCGTTTCCAGAACGATTCGCTTATTGGCTTCGTTTAAAATCTCGATCTTCGGATAGTTTGTCCGAAGATAGCGGACCCGCTCAACCGCCTCCCGCTCGCCGCGTTCCCCGAAATGTCTGCCGATATAGAGCGAATACACGAATTCCAGCTTCGTCATGCCGCCCAGCTGCGCCAGGACGCGCAGCGCCATTCTGTATGGAAATCTGGGTATTCTCGTGACAGGATCTCGCTCAAAGTATTTTAACATCTGTTCCTGAAAGATATCCACATACAAATCCCTGTACTCGAACATAGCCTTCCCGACATCCGTCACAAAAAACTTCATATCCCGTTCGACCAGCGCACCGATCTTCACACAGTGGGACACATTGTTGTGGTTGATGGTAATCGACTCGCGGGGCAGTCCTTTGGCAAAGGTTTCATATTTTTCCAGCGTCGGCAGAACCAGATTCCGGTAATAGGCATCGATCTGATAATCTCCGACCGTCCGAAACGTCCGTTTAATCCCCGATGTTCTGGAAGCCTTATTGACGATAAATTCTCTTTCAATCCGATCCGGGTCCTTGTTAACCTCGGCAATCCGCAGACTCAGGCTGTCGGAGAACTCATCCAGATCGAGCGACTCCGAAAGCTCCACAATAATCGGTGCATCGGGGTCCTTCGTAATATGACCGCCGCCCTTTGCGGCGCGCAGATTCAATTTATCGATATAATCCGCCAGAATGCGGTCCTGATCGCGAAGCGCCTGAATTACCGCGTGCAGGGCGCTGAAATCCTTCGGATCGATATCTTCAAATTTCGCCACCTGATCGGAGATGATCATCGGAACGATAATATAGGATACCTTATCCGGCCGGCCGCTGTCCTTCCTGAGAGACCGCCCTACCGCCTGAATGATATCGACAATAATTTTTCGGGTCAGAAAAATAAACCGCGTCGATGATCGGCACATCCACTCCCTCCGTCAGACAGCGGGCATTGGAAAGCACCCCGTAGGGCGCCTGAATAAACGCGTCGAAAATCTCCTTACGCGTTCCGGCATTCATCGTGCCGTTCACATGGCCGGCATACACATCCGCCTTTTCAATATGATCATGGAGTGAGGAAATCACCTCCGCGACAGGAGTTCCTTCCGCCGGGTCGATAAACTGCTTTGCATTTTCGATATTCCTGTGATATGAAATCACCTTATGAATGCCGATATCTCCCATCACCTTTGCCAGAAGAACCTGCTTGAACAGCGTCTGCGCATCGACCTTCCGGTCCCCCGTGCTGATGATCTGATTATCGCGGATCATCTGCAAAAGCTCGCTTTCGTTCATACAGCAGAGCACGATTCTGTAATCGCTGATGATTCCCTGCTCAATCGCTTCACGAAAGGGAAGCGCGGTAAAGGTCATTCCGTACTGCTCCTCATTGTCCATCGAAAACACCTCATAGTTCAGCTGTCTGGCCCGGCCAACGATATGCGGATTGACGAAACGCTCCGTAGCCGTCATAAACAGCCTCTTCTTACAGGGAATAAATTTATCGTACATTCCCAGCAGAAACATCTGAGAATCTTTATTTCCGGCCGTTCTGTGCGCCTCGTCAAAGAACGCAATATCAAAAGAAAAGCCTTCAAAGTCCTGCATGACGGCGACAACAGCATCTAACGACTGGTAGGTGGAAAAGACCACCTTATCCCTCTCCGTTTCATATTCCAGAAACGCCCGGACCGCTTCCGAATCCGTCGTTACCGGCACGCCGATACGGAAATCATCCGGCACATAATCTTCTTCCATATCGTGCTCCGCCACCGTCCGGTCACTGCAGACACACAGATAATGAAACGGAGCCTGCGCCTGCGGCATCCAGGCTTCCAGCGTCTGCTTAATGAGCGCCAGATTCGGAGCGGCAAATAACACCGTATGCGCGTTCAGCCTTTCCTTAATCCAGAGCGCCGTAAGCGTCTTTCCCGTTCCACAGGCGGCAAGCAGCTTTCCTCTGTCCGCACGCTCCAGTCCGGCAAGCGCCTCATCGATCATTTTCACCTGATGAGGCCTCGGAGAAAGTTTTTCTTTCCGGACAGCCGCATTTCCGGTATTGGCAAACTCATACAGCCATGAAAAAAAGTCCTCCCGCAGAGCCATAAGCGAGTCCCGCAGAATGACGAACTGATTCTTCTTTTTATAAGCCTGCTTCGGAAGGGTATAACAGTTCGCAAAAATACAGCGTTCCGTCGTATGCTCCGACTCGGCCCAAAAAGAGGTCAGATCGTCATAGGAGGGTGCCTCTGCCGCCGAACGGAACTTCACCTGATAGGCCGTCGATGCGCCGTTTTCCGACAGATACAGACCGTCAACCCCGCTGTCCTTCTTCTCCAGCCTGTATTTTTCTCTGTACTGCTCCGGAATATCGGGTCCCATATACAGTTCCCTGATCTGATACAGCTCCTTATAACGGATAAAATAAGAAAAGGCAAACTGCTCAAAGGCATCGCCCTTTTCTTTGGCCGTTTCAACCCGCTCGATGGCCTTCTCCAGTTCCTCCCAGCACGCATAACGCTGTTTATAGATTTTGTGAAAAGTCATATATGGCGCCCTCCATACCGCTTATCTGCATAACATGTATCTACATACCATTTATCCGCATACGCTTATCTGCATCTCTCTCCGTTTCCGGAGCAGCCATGCCTATTCTCTCCGCAGGAATGTCCCTCCCCATGATGATGCCCTTCTCCATGATGGCTGCAGCAAACATCCTTTTGAAATGCAAGGCTTCCCGCAAGCAGCTGCTCCACCGCCTCATCCGCACTGCCGGACACCCCGCCGTAAAGACGGATTCCCGACTGCGCCAATGCCTCCTGCGCGCCTGCCCCGATTCCGCCGCAGATGAGCGTATCCACTCCCAGTCCTGAAAGCATCCCTGCCAAAGCGCCATGGCCGCTTCCCTGCGTATCCACAACCTGTGTGTCCGTCACCTGACCATCCGCCGTCTCATAAATCTTAAACTGCTCCGTATGCCCGAAATGCTGGAATATATTTCCGTTTTCGTAAGTAACCGCTATTTTCATAACACTGACTTCCTTTCTTCTTTCGGCGGCTTTGGCCGCCTGTTTACGTTATTTCGTACCAAAAATCCGATCTCCGGCATCTCCCAGTCCGGGAACGATATAACCGTGTTCGTTCAATTTTTTGTCCAGCGCCCCGATATATAAGTCTACATCCGGATGGGCCTCCTGCATTCTGGCAACGCCTTCCGGCGCGGCAATAATGCACATGAAATGGATTTTCTGACAGCCCCTTTCCTTCAGCATACGGATTGCCGCTACGGAAGAACCTCCGGTAGCGAGCATGGGGTCAGTTACGAAAATTTCTCTCTCCGCACAGTCTGCCGGAAGCTTACAGTAATATTCGACCGGCTCTAAAGTTTTCGGATCGCGGTACAGTCCGATATGTCCGACTTTGGCAGTCGGTATCAGTTCCAGAATACCGTCTACCATGCCAAGACCTGCGCGCAGAATCGGCACCACCGCCATCTTCTTACCGCACAGTTCCTTAACCGTAGTTTTACAGATGGGTGTCTCAATTTCCACATCGGTAAGCATCAGGTTTCTGGTCGCCTCATAGCAGATGAGCATTGAAATTTCCTTAATCGTCTGCCGAAAATCTTTTGTTCCGGTTTCAATGCGCCTGATATAACCGATTTTATGCCGTATTAAAGGGTGTTCCATAATCAATGTTTCAGCCATAATCCGTATTTCTCCATCCTGTTTTTTCTTTATAGAATCTATCGTGGAATTTCTTTTTCTGAAATCCCTGCCTGTCATAGCTAATCATAACATATCCAGCCGTCGTTGTAACTATCATTTCCCCGGTTTTATGAATTCCCGCACTCCTCCGGGAAATCCGCAAAAACGGGGGCCGGTTTTAACCGGACCGGAAATAACCCTCGTATTTATTATATTAAGAAAGATCGGTGGGCATTGCGAGCTCTCAGTTTTTGGTCAGACAGACCGTCCGCGAAATTCCTCTCATTCTCTCAAATATTCGAAAAATTGAAAAAACCCTTGACTGTAAACCTTGTTGATACCTTATATTTCAAGAAAGATAATCGTTTTGTAACAGGAGGATACGGCATGGAGGTTTTCGTACAAACCAATAATATCACGAAACGATATGGGCAAAATATGTTGAAATCTAATATCTTTCAAGTTGGAATGTACTTTGAAAAAGGAGGTAAATGTTATGACGATAAAAGAAGTTGAGGAACAGACGGGATTAAAACGTTCCAATATACGATTTTATGAAAAGGAAAGACTTATAGAGCCGTCACGAAATGATCAAAACGGATATAGGGATTATTCTGAAAAGGACATTGAAAATATTAAAAAAATTGCTTATTTGCGTACATTGGAAATTTCTATTGACGACATTCGCAATATCATATCTGATAAAGTGTCTTTAACAGAAATGATAGAAAAGCAGGCTGCAACAATTCAAACACAAATAGAGAGATTAATCAAAGCGAAAACTATGTGTGAGAGAATGCTTGAATCCGGAAATGTCAGCTTTGATGAATTACAGGTTGAAAAATATGTAGAAAATCCGGAAAGTTATTGGAATGATAATAAATCCGTTTTCAAACTGGATTCCGTCAGTTTTCTGTATATATGGGGCAGCCTCATTACCTGGGCAATCATTACATCATTGTGTTTGATAATCGGGATATTATCATATACCAAATTGCCATCAGAAATTCCTGTTCAGTGGGATAACGGGATAGTAACTTCGGCCGTCGATAAAAAATTCATTTTTGCATATCCGTTAGCTTGTATTTGTATCCGTGTTTTGTTAAGACCAGTTATCTATATGAGATTTTTGATGACCTGTCTCTATGGAGAACTTATAACGGAATATTTATCAAATTATTTATGTTTTATTTCATTATCAGTAGAAATATATTCCATTTTGTTTGTACATGGATTGGTAAAAAGCATTGTTGCTGTTTTCTTTGCAGATACAATCGTGCTCATTGGGATATTGATTGCAGGAATTACTAAAATAAATCCGGTTCATCACCCAATGTTCAAAAAATAATATCAAAAAGTTTTACGACTTCTTAGATATTAAAAGTAACTGTAAGAGATACGAGCAGGAAAATCCGGGCGGTAAAACGCTCAAAGAGCAGGAGCAGGAAGTTAATTTTGTAACCGGCCTGTAATAAAATCTACGTTTTTCTCAACAGATATTGTCCCGTCAACGCGTATGACAGGACATTTCAAGGATTGCGTCCATTCTTCAACAGTGTTTTCCGGACGGGATCTGACAAGTTCAAAAAACTTTTCTTCCTGCTCATTCAAATCTCCGCCCGGCAGCATTCTGTTGCCAAAACTTTTACGGAAGCTATTTAAAATGAAGCTCTGAAGGATTATAGTTCGCCCTGGGCTAACAGGTTATCTTTTCCCATACCACATACAAATGGATTAGAATCATAACAGTGGCAAAAATCAAGAAAGTCAGAACGCTGTCCATCATCCTTCATTATTTTTACAAGTAACTCATTGGGCAGCGTTCTTGCATATGCACCGGGACCTGCCAATCGGACATTTTTTACGCCATGACGTTCTAATATGTCTTTCAGTTCATCCGGCATAAAGGTATAGGTGATACACCATGGAACACCCCCGTTTTCATACTCGGCAATTTCCTTCTCACCCCCCATAAGCCCTTCCTTCCACAGATTTATAACAGCATCTTTGCTGAAATGAAAAGCTTTAATCGCATTTGTTTTATTGTCGATGCACCATTTGACAAATGGATCATCACAATCCGCATCCAATATAA
>CALDLG010000212.1 GCA_937910785.1 uncultured Lachnospiraceae bacterium
CAGGAAGCGGATATTACGGGTGCGGTGGAATCCTTTGTAAAATACAGTTATCTGGTGAAGGATGCAAATGAAATTCCGAGAATTTTTAAAGAGGCATTTTATATCGCCAATTCCGGCAGAAGAGGGCCGGTACTGATCGATGTGCCGATCGATATCCAGAAAGCGGCCCTGAAAAAGTTTGTTTACCCAGAAAGCGTGAATCTGCGCACTTATAAGCCGACGGTCAAAGGTCATGCCGTTCAGATCAAAAAGGTGGTCGGAGAGCTGGCAAAGGCAAAACGTCCGATCATCTGTACGGGCGGCGGCGTGCTGCTTAGCGGTGCGGAGGGAGAGCTGCGTGCTTTTGCGGAAAAATACAGTATTCCGGTTGTTTCTACCATGATGGGGATCGGTGTCATGCCGACGAAGCATCCCATGTATTACGGCATGGTGGGAAATAACGGCAAACCCTACGCCAATCGGGCGATGAACGAATCGGATCTTCTTATCATGGTCGGTGCGCGCGTGGCGGATCGTGCGGTCAGCCAGCCGGATCTGATTACCGAAAACAAGGTTCTGGTGCATATCGATGTGGACCCGGCGGAGATCGGTAAAAATGTGGGAGCGGCCATTCCGCTTGTGGGCGATGCAAAGCATATTTTCGAAGATATTGCCAAAGAAGAGTTTGTCTGTGAACATGATGAATGGATTGAAACGCTGAACGGTTACCGGGATACGATGGGCAAAAAAAGAAATCCCGACCCGGATTACGTGGACCCGGCGGCATTTATCCGCCTGCTGTCCGAAAAAATGGCGGATGACGCCGTATATGTGGCGGATGTTGGGCAGAACCAGATCTGGTCCTGTTCTTACCATATCGTGAAAAACGGAAGATTTCTGACAACCGGGGGCATGGGCACGATGGGCTATTCCATTCCGGCTGCGATGGGCGCGAAGCTGGCATGTCCGGACAGGCAGGTCATCGCCGTATGCGGCGACGGTTCTTTTCAGATGTCCATGATGGAGCTTGCAACGATGCGTCAGTTCCACGTGCCGGTTAAGATAATTGTTTTGAAAAACAATTATCTCGGTATGGTGAGGGAATATCAGCATTATAATTACAAAGATCATTATTCTGTTGTCGATTTGTCAGGAAGTCCCGATCTGGAGAAGCTTTCGGCGGCATATGACATGAAATTCATGCGGCTTTTCAACATGGAAAACGTGGAAGCCGTCATCGAAGAGTTTCTGGCGGAAGATGAATCCGTACTGCTTGAATGTGTGATCGATCCGATGGATCTGGTTTAAGACGGAAAAGCGGAATCAGGGAGGGTTAACATGAAAAAAATATATTCGGTATTAGTGGAAAACCGGTCGGGTGTGCTTTGTAAGGTGGCGGGACTTTTTTCCAGAAGAAGCTATAATATCGATTCTCTGGCAGTGGGAGAAACGGACGATCCTGCGGTATCCTGTATGACGATCGTAAGCAGCGGGGACGAGAGGACGATTGAGCAGATTGAGAAGCAGCTCAACAAGAAGCTGGACGTTATTAAAGTAAAGACCTTTGACGAAACTGCCAGCGTCAGCAGAGAACTGATGTTAATTAAAGTAAAGTATAATAAGGGAAACAGGCGGGATATTATGGAAACCTGTGAGATCATGAAGGCGGATATCGTCGATATGTCTAAAAATCTGATGATTATTCAGATCTGCGATGTGCCGGAGAAAACAGCCCTTATGATTAAAATGCTGCAGTCGATCAGCGTGGTGGAAGTCGCGAGGACAGGGACACTTGCGCTGCCCAAATGTATGGAAACAGAAGGATGAAAAAGCACAGACTTACTACGACCAGAATTATCATGCTGGGCTTTCTGATAGGAGCTCTGGCCGGAATGATCTGCCTCCTGCTCCCGTGCAGCGTCAGGGCAGGACAGACGGTGGACTGCTTTGATGCGCTGTTCGTCTCCATGTCCAGCATCTGTGTCACCGGATTATCGACGGTTAACATTGGGCAGACTTTCTCTGTATTCGGGCAGGTGGTGCTTTTGCTTCTGATACAGTTCGGCGGCCTTGGCATCGTGACTTTCACGACGATTGTGCTGTGTATTTTCCGCAGGAGAATTACCTTATCCGACAGGATGCTGATTCAGAGCGCCTATAATCTGGATACGCTTTCCGGACTGGTGCGGCTGACTATGAAAATCTTAAAGGTGACGCTTTGTCTGGAGGGAATTGGCGCCGTCGGGTATGGGCTTGTGTTCATTCCCCGGTTTGGCGCGAAGGGAATCTGGTACAGTATTTTCCACGCGGTATCGGCCTTCTGCAATGCCGGAATCGATCTGCTGGGAGAGAACAGCTTCTGCGGTTATGCGGATAATGTGATCGTCAATTTTACTACGATTTTTCTGATTATCGTAAGCGGACTCGGATTTCCGGTATACTGGGAGATCATCAGAACCGCATCGGACCGCATTCATAAAAAAGATCACAGAAGTGAGAAAAAGATGAATCTCCATACCAGGCTCGTTATACTGACTACCGCAGCGCTGATTCTGGCCGGGACGGCTCTTACGCTTTTGTTTGAATATGATAATCCGGATACACTGGGCGGTATGAGTCTGCCCCGGAAACTGATGGCCTCGCTTTTTCAGTCCGTAACGCTGCGTACGGCGGGATTTGCAACGATTTCACAGGAATGTTTCCGTCCGGCTTCGTGTATGGCATATCTGATTCTGATGTTCATAGGCGGTTCTCCGGCCGGAACGGCAGGCGGAATCAAAACGGTGACGGTTGTTCTGCTCTTTGCTTCCATGTTTGCCAATATTCGTGGAAAGAGAGATGTCATTATCATGCATCGGAAAGTGTCCGACGATACGATCAGACGATGTGTTGCAATCGCCGTATTCAGTCTTTCGACGCTGTTTGTGCTGACGATGGCGCTTCTGGCAGTGGAACGGAGCAATTTTCTGGATACCATCTATGAAATGACTTCCGCCATCGCTACGGTCGGTTTATCGAGGGGACTGACAGGGACGCTTGATCCGGCGGGAAAGCTGATCGTAACCCTGACAATGTATCTTGGACGTATCGGACCGATTTCACTCGCGCTCGCCTTTAACAGCAGAAGGCCGCTTGAAAACGTTACTTATTCGGAAAGTAAGGTTATTATCGGTTAGTTAACCGCGGCACCGGAATCGGATTGAAATGAGGAAAGACAGGTAGCTTACATGAAAAAGAACACACAGAAGGAATATATTGTGATCGGACTCGGAAGATTCGGAAGCAGTGTGGCAAAGCAGCTGGAAGCGAACGGATGCAGGGTGCTTGCGATTGACCGCCAGGAGAAGCGGGTCAATCAGATCGCTGATTATGTGACGCTTGCCATGTGCGTGGACGTTGCGAACGAAGAAGCGCTGCGGGAGCTGGGCGGCAGAAATTTCGACGGGGCGGTTATTTCCATCGGACACAGTCTGGACGCATCGGTGCTCGCCGCAATCTGGGCCAAAGAACAGGGCATCGGACAGATCATCGCCAAGGCATATGACGAGATGCAGGGGAAGATTCTGACGAAGCTTGGCGTGGATGAAATCGTCTACCCGGAAAAGGAGATCGGCGTTCATGTAGCGAACGTACTTGCATTCAACAATCTGTTTGATGCCATTGAGCTGACCGCGGAATATTCCATTGCGGACATTCCGACACTGCATGGCTGGCTGGGCAAAGATTTAAAGGAGCTGAATCTGCGGAAAAAATACGGTGTAAACGTGATTGCAATCAAAAGGGGCGGCGCGCTGCTCATCAATCCGTTGGCGGATGACCCGACACAGAAAGATGATGTTTTCGTGCTTCTTGGGAAAAATAATACGTTAAAAAAGATCGTAAACGCATATGAAGCCGAAAAAAAATAGGACAGATCGGAAATTCAAAACGGTCTGGGCGTTGACTTTTTAAGTTTTAATTGCTACAATTATTGATAATTTATGCTGTTTGATGTCGGCATAAGGTTCGTTTCAGGAAAGGCAGGACAGATTATGCACAGAAAGGTACTTCAGCTTCTTGTTGACAATACATCAGGTGTACTTAGCCGTATTTCCGGATTGTTTTCGAGACGCGGTTATAATATCGAGAGCATTACGGCAGGTGTGACGGCGGATCCCCGATACACACGCATTACGATTGTGACGTCAGGAGATGACGAGATTCTGGATCAGATCGAGAAACAGGTGGCCAAACTCGTAGATGTCCGGGATATTAAGGAACTGAAACCGGGGGAAAGTGTTTATCGCGAGCTTGCGCTCATTAAAGTCAGAGTTTCCGCGGAAAGACGGCAGGGCGTTATTTCAGTGGTGGATATCTTTCGTGCCAAGATCGTTGATGTTTCCAAAGACAGCCTGATTATTGAACTGACCGGAAATCAGGAAAAGATCGAAGCGTTTATCGATCTTTTAGATGGTTATGAAATTCTGGAGCTTGCCAGAACGGGTATTGCGGGACTTGGCAGAGGC
>CALDLG010000213.1 GCA_937910785.1 uncultured Lachnospiraceae bacterium
CTGTTTCCGCATTTCCCGTCTCCTGATTCCCGCTTCCCATTCCGCTTTTTCCGCCTCTGTCCGAATGATGAGTCCGGGCACCTCTACGGGTTTCCCGTCTCCGTCAACCGCAACCAGTGTCAGATATGCTCTGTTTATGGGTTTTCTGATCCCGTCAAGACTTTCCACATAAGTGTCCACCCGTACCTCCATGGATGTTTTGCCAACGAAAGTCACTCTTCCGATCAATACAATCAAATCCTTGAGGTATGCTCCGCGTATAAATTTCAGATTATCGACGGAAAGCTTCTTCCTTCCTTTGGCACCATCGACGGACGCCGTTATCACATCCTGCTGTGCATGTCTGATTCCGACGAGACCCGCCAGCTCATCAATCCATTCCATTAGTTTCCCGCCAAACAGTCTGCCTGCTCCGTTTAAATGCGCCGGACGCACCTGGTATACCTGCTCTATACGGGATTCTGACACTGTTTTTTCCATACTGCTTCCGCTTTCCTTTCTATTTCATACGCCGCCGTCACTTCCCGGCCCGCTAATCCATACCGCTTCATCACCTGCTTCTGTCAACCCATGAATACGATACAAGAAGAAGTTCTGCGCATACAGAACTTCTTACCAAAAGCAGCAGCGATCTCCTGCGCATAACCTATAGGCCAAAATATCCCTTTACAGCCTCCCACACCGAATCGGCAATTTCCTCCTGAGACCGGCTGCCGTCAATGATAATAACCTTCTCTTCCTTTTCCAGTAACCGGAAGGCTTTCATATAATTCTCCCTGACCAGGGTTAATCTGGATTTTTTCTCAAACAATTCCTTGTGAAAGCGATTCTTCGCAATTCTTTCAATGGCAGTCTCCGGCGTAACATCTATGAAAACCGTAATCGTCGGCTTCAAAATCGCGCTGCTTTGCTCATTCGCCTTAATCACCCACTCCATAGGCATATCCACGCTGTGATACGCATACGAGGAGAAATAATAGCGGTCTGTAATGACCGAAGTTCCCCCTTCGATTTTAGCCATAATTCCATCCACTTCGTTCAGCAGATGATCAAGGCGATCGGCAACAAACAGCCCGGCAATGACACGGTTATCCGTCCTGATTCTTCCCGTCAGGATCTGATGAATCAGGGAGCCGATCGGAGAATCGGTCGGTTCTTTCGTCGTATAACAGTGTATTCCGTTCTGTTTCAGTCTGACGTTTAACAATTCAATCTGTGTGCTCTTTCCGCTTCCGTCAATGCCTTCAAAAGCTATAAAATTACCGCGGTCAGATTTCTTTTTTTCAGATGCCGTCGTTTGCATAATCTTTATCTCTCCCTGTTGATTTCCCTGTAATAGGTGCGGTCTATACAGAACTCTGTTCCAAATCCTTCTTTGAAGCGGGATAACCCAAGATTTAAATATTTGCCATGATTTTCGGTACAAATGCCAAATGTAAAGTATTTCATCTGTTTTTCAAGGGCTGTTTCAAGCAAATGATAGATTAAAAAATCCATCGGAAAATACGACAGATATTTTTCATCCGAGGCAAGATACTGTGTATGCATAACGCCTCCCCGGAACAGAAAGATCATACTGCCCGCTATCATAATTTCCTCTTTATATACGCCATAAAACTCTATGTTTTCGGGAAATCGGTTGAATTTTAAATCCAGCAGCTCTTCATATTGATGTACGCGGGGCAGATTCAGCTTATTCAGATTTAAACCCAGGACGTCATAAAACTGTCGAATTCCCTCCGGCGAATCAAGCCGCGAAAATGTCAGATCATTTTTCAGGGAATATCGGTAATCCCGCCGCTTACTCGACGAAAACTGCTCCAGAATCCCGTCCTGATATCTGTCCAGTTTCATATAATAATTTAATTCATCATATTGTTCAAATCCTCTCTGATACAGAAAATAGTCGATCAGATCGGTATTTTTCCGGCAGAAAACAGGAGCCGTCATTTTCAGTACGATTTCATCATAGTTTTCCCCGGACCAGTATCTGTCCAATTCCGTCATCAGCAGATCGACATTTGATGCACTGTAAAACCCAGGAGAGAGAAGAATCCCGCCAAACGTGGTTCCTTTATGGGAAAAGAAGGTTTTTTTCGACTTCTCATTTATGTCGCAGGCCAGAATAACCGCCACCACCGCATTCCCCTTATATACGATCAGCGAACTGTCTTTAAATTTTCCCGCCGGATGGTACTCGATAAATCGTCTCGTCTGCAGAAAGGTTCCGTTCATGCTCTCCTGCAGTACAAACCGATCCCATACCTGCGCCATTGCATCCTGATATTTTTCAATTCTTAATTCCATATCGTTCCCCATCCGCCCGGTCCGGCAGACTCCTTTTTATGATATCTCCGTAAGCTCGGCATATCCTACCCCGGTTTTTCCCATCCCGTTTCCATTATAGAACAACCAGGTACTGTTATCCGTTTTCAGTTTTACCGGATAACATGCCATTTCCGAATCCCAGCCGGAATCGGATCTGCATAAGCCGGCCTCCTGATCCCTGCGGGACCAGTTAATTCCGTCTGCAGACCTGGCATATCCTATGATATAATCTTTGGATACCAGATCTCTTGTATAATACATCTCATACCCGTTTTCGACAGGATAAACCTTCGGCCGGCCAATGCGGTATTCATCCCCCGTCACATCAACACAGAGTCGGTCGTCCTCCCTCGAAAAATGAATGCCGTCTTTTGATTCCGTATACCATATATTGTATATCGGATAGGGCGTATCGTTGATATATTTCCAGCCATCTATCACGGCATAATAGCATCTGAAAAGATCCTGCTCATGCAGAACCGTATGAATACATCTTCCAAATCGGCCCTGCGGAGATCTGTCAAGAACCGGCACCTCAGAATATCTGTGAAATGTCTTCCCGGAATCATCACTGATTGCCAGACCGGAAAAAGCATAAAATTTTACCTTTTGGACATGTTGAAACCCTACATAGTATAAATACAGCTGATTGTTCACCGGGATGATATCTCCAAGAATCACGCCGTTATCGTCGAAACATCCGTCACGCCCTATGTCCAGGGCCGGTTTCTCACTGACATATAAAACATTGCCGGGATTACTTTCCTCTACGTCAATATACTTGATCCGGCTGACTCCCTGCGCATCCCGCACGCCTCCCCAGATCCGGATGACACCCGGTTCTATCCTCATCGCATGCGGCGTCATAAAGGTATTGATCTCCCATTCATGTTCGCCCTGCGGACAATAGATTTTTCCTTTTTTCTCCCACATCATCTAATATTCCTCCTGTATCCCAAACTGCTGGTATGCGGTTTTTTCCATAGGCTTTGCAGGACTTCCGATATATACCCTTCCCGGCTCTGACAGACTTTTCACAGTCAGCGCTCCCGCACCAAAAACAGTGTCAGAAGGAAGCGTTACATGATCTCCCAGTGTGGTGTTTACGCCCAGAAATGATCCTCTCCCAACCCTGCAGAAGCCGGAAACCACTACATGAGACGTAAGCCAGCAGTCGTCTTCGATTACAGACCTGTGTCCTATATGGTTGCCGCTCCACAAAACCACATTATTCCCGATACAGGCATGATATTGAATCGTGTTGTCTTCAAAAATAAAGGTATTTTCTCCTATCCGGACATTATGCCAGACAAATGCGTGGGAGCTGATATAAGAGGCACAGTGATATCCCTTATCCTTACAGGCCGTATACAGACGTTTTCTTGCCCTGTTTAACTGCACATAGGTTACCGCCACAAATACATCATACGCAGATGGCGGAAATTTCTGCTCCATATCTTCAAAATCTATGACCGGAAGACCTTTTAAGGTATCATCACTACGATATTTTCTTTCCACCGCAAATGCGGCCACTTCATATTCCGAGTCATAGGTGAAATATTCAAAGGCTATTTCGCCGAATTCTCCGGCGCCTACAATAACAAGCTTTCTTGTTTTTCCCATCTCTTCTCCCGATTTTCTGTCATTTGTTTCCCCTGTTCTCCTGCATCTTATCATATTTCCTTATAAAACACCACTAAAACCCGTTCAGGCAGTCAGTCACATATCGCACCTCTTCATCCGTCATGCCCGGATAAAGCGGAATGCTGACTTCCTCCGTACAGATTTTTTCTGTAACCGGATAATCCCGGATATCCCATTTTTCATCCCGGTACGCTCCCTGTTCGGGTATCGGAATGGGATAATGAATATTGGTATGAATTCCTTTTTCATCCAGATATTGAATCAGCTTCTCCCGTTCCGCGCAGAAGACCGGATAAATATGAAATACATGGCTGTCCGTTTCTTCCTTTTTTACAAGGGGAAGTTTCAGCTTCGGATTACGAATCTGTTCATTGTACAGCCCGGCGATCTGTTTTCTCCGCCGGTTCCACTCATCCAGATATCGCAGCTTTAAACGCAGAAACGCCGCCTGTATTTCATCGAGACGTGAGTTGCATCCCTTTAATTGATGGTCATATTTCCGGTGAGAGCCGTAATTGCAGATCGCTCTTATCCTGTCGGCAAGCTCCTTATCGTTTGTGGTAACGGCACCGCCGTCACCCAAAGCGCCCAGATTTTTCCCAGGGTAAAAGCTGAAAGCCGCGGCATCGCCCAGATTTCCCGTCCGCCTGCCGCGCCAGACCGCCCCATGCGCCTGCGCCGCATCTTCAATCACCTTTAGACGATACTTTAGCGCCAGCGCATTAACCGCGTCCATATCTGCCGCTCTGCCATATAAATGTACCGCAATCACAGCTTTTGTTCTTGCGGTAATTTTACTCTCTATTTTATTGATATCGATATTACAGGTATCCCAGTCGGCATCAACCGGTACGGGAACCGCGCCGACATAGCTCACCGCCAGAACCGTAGCGATAAAAGTATTGGCCGGTACGATCACTTCGTCCCCTTCTCCGATACCATAGGCCTGCAAAATAACCCTGATCGCGTCCAGGCCGTTTCCGACGCCGACGCAGTATTCCGTACCGCAGAACCTGGCAAATTCCCGTTCAAATTCACCGCATTCCGTTCCCTGAATAAACCATTCCTTTTCCAATACCTCTTCAAATTTCCGGATCAGCTCATCCTTCATGGCATCATGCACTGCCGCAAGCTTTAAATATGGTATATCCATTGAAGTAACCGTTCCTCTCTTTCAGTC
>CALDLG010000214.1 GCA_937910785.1 uncultured Lachnospiraceae bacterium
ACCGCGCTGATGGTGCCTCCCAGCAAAACTCCCTTGCTGCCCGAAACGATCACTCTGCCCATCGTGTTGATCGTGCTGTTCATGATATAGTTGGCTTTCACATTGCCCCCGGCATTGATGTTGGCAGCCTCGAAGAAACTTCCTGACACTTCACCGCCTGCATCTATAAAGCAGTCGTTCTTGGAGCAGCTGCCCTTCTTGATCATCACATTGCCGCCGGCGATCAACCGTCCCGTCTCCACGTTGTGCTCGATGATGATATCTCCTGTGGCCTTGATATAGCCGCCTGAATAGATGCTTCCGATCACATATACGGAACCGTCCACCTCCAGCTTACCGGTGACCGCAGTCACATCTTCCCGCACAATAAGCATGTTGGAGATGTTGATGCGTCCGCCCACGAATTCAAACTTGCCGTTCATCTTCGACCTGTAGGTGACACCGTCCGGCTCAAGCGTAAATCCTACACCCCGCAGCGGCTTCAACTCAACACCGCCTTCAGCATGAATCGATTCGCCGTAGACATTCGTTCCGGTAGTACCTTCCTCGGCCTGATGATAGAGCGCAATCCGCTCTCCTTCATCCACCATCTCAAAAGCCTCTATATTGACATAGTCAACGCCGCCGTCCGGAAGCGGTGCCGGAATACGCGGAAGATCCAGGCGCACGAACCATTCAAACCAGCCGTCTTTTCCCTTATGTGCCGGAATGCCTTCCGCGATCAGCACTTTCTCGTTCATCCGCCTGCGATCGATCAGATCGTCAATGGCCTCCTTCTTGATTCCAAACACGATTCCGCGCTTTTCAAGATCATAATAAATATCATCCTTGGTGACCACATTTCCCGGCACCCACGGAATATGTGCATACGCTTTATTACCGTTCTCCTCAACGAAAACGGAAAATTCTTTCTTCTCATAAGGATTCTGAGGAGATGGCCTGCGCCGTCCGCCGGACTTGTCCGCATTATTTTCCGGTTCTGCAACGCCCGCTCTCTTCCGGCTGATGACAGCTTTACGCTTCTCTTTCATATCTGTAGCGGAGTAGACCAGACTGCAATAACCGGACACGTCTAAGCCAGATTCAAGCCCCAGACGGATCTCTCTCATCTGTGCATGGTTGAACAGATGCTTGGCGTAGATGGCGACATCCAGTTTTTTCTCCAGACCAAGGCGAATCTCCTGCATCTGCATCCAGTTATACCGGATGTCGGTATAAAGCGACACGTCAATATCTTCACAGAGCCCGACCCTGATCTCATGAATCTGCGGCGCACACATATTATCCTGCAGCCAAGTGTCAATAGGCAGACGATTCATGATCGCCAGACGGATCTCCTCCAGATCATCATCCGCAAATCCTCTCCTGAGGTAAGGAACAAGATCAATGCCCGCATAGAGTGATATCCTCATCTGCCGCATCGTCTCGTAATTGTTGGATGGATCCGCATAGATGGAAGCATCCACTTTATCCTTAAGCCCCATACGGATCTGTTCCATCTGCAGCCAGTTGAACTGCGGATTGGCATACAGGGAGACATCCAGCCCTTCTTCTTTTCCGAGCTTGATCTCCTGATTCTGCGCTTTCTGATATTCGTCATTTTCCATCATGGGAAAACGTAGTTCGTGCTGATTCGTATTGGAATCCAAATTATTCATATTCATACTCCCGCATATCACAGTCTCGACTGTAATGCACACTCAAATAAATTCGGAAATCATATAGTAAACGACAGTAGAAATTTCGTTTACTATACCTTTAGACTTACGTAAAAATGAATCAATAGAAATACATGTGATTCTCTTACACAAAGAATTTAGATATACTGTATCAGTATACCAGATTCGATTCAAAAAAGCTACTATATTTAAATTGAATAAAACTTACCTCCTGCCTGTCATAGCACAGAAGTATCCCGAAGGTTCCGTTGATCGAAGCCTCCGGGATACATGATATGGCTTTTGTGAATTTATATCTTGAAATATCAGGTGTAGACCAGGCTGGCACTTACATATCCCCAGATTGTGTGAATCTGCTCTGGTTGGTCTGCCGTTGCGGAAAATACCAGCATCAGCCTTGTATTCTTCTCTACCGTTCTGTTCGCCCTGACCTCGCCTCTCAGCATAGTCCCGATGGGCGTTTCAGCAGTAATGGATGGCGTCAGGGTAATCAGCGTTTCTTCAATAGGTGAAAATATTTTGCTCGTCTCCCCGGCTTCGTAAAGCTGTGCTTTTATCGTGACAGTAGAGACAGTCCCAGCGGGCAGGGGAAAGACGTTCATAAAAGCAATCAGGCTATTAATCTCAATAGGGAAAGGAACCGTAAAGCAAAACCGCTAACAGATCCCATCAGCTTTTCCACTTCTATCGTGGGGGTTAAAGGCCATGCCGGCTGCCCGCTGGCACCAAAACCGATAAAAGCCGGCCTGCCTGGGAGCCCCTCCTCAGTCGTTGACATCGTAATAGGATTTCCCGAAGCAAAGAGGAGCATTTTTTCTGCTGACGCTATGCCTGCGGGCCCGGTCGCTCCGGTTGGGCCTGTGGCACCTCTCCGTCCGTCGCAGCCTCTCGATCCTGTATTGCCGGTAGGTCCTACCGGACCCGTATTTCCTCTGGGCCCCCTTGCGCCGGGAACGCCTGGAATACCCTGTGGACCAATCGGCCCCGGTTCCCCTCTGTCGCCCTTAGGACCTGGACAACCGCTATCCCCTTTGATTCCCTGAGGACCTGCTGGTCCCTGGTCGCCTTTGGGTCCCATAGGACCGCGAAGGCAGTCCAACGGCTGGTCTTGATTCTGTCGTAAAAGGAAGTTATTCGATTTTGCCTTCTGTATATGCAAAGCAGACAAAATGGGCAGAGCAGAACGGGTACGAATGTACCGGTGCATTGTTTGAAGTGTATGTAACAGACCCCTCTCAAGTTACCGCGGAGGAGGAATTGATTACAGAAGTCTATTATCCAATTAGAAAGATATGAAACGGAGGTCAGGCAAATAGCATGAAAAAGAAACAAACAGCGTCTTTAGAAAATAAAATAGAAAAAGGGTATGGCAACATAGCCGGAATCATTGTACTGAAAGATGATAATGCTGTTTACGAAAATTACTTTAATCAGTGTTCAGAAAATGACCCTGTTCATATTTTTTCAGTAACAAAAAGCATCATTTCCATGTTATTTGGAATTGCCATAGATCAAG
>CALDLG010000215.1 GCA_937910785.1 uncultured Lachnospiraceae bacterium
AAATCCATTTTCCGAAGTCAGACGCAAGGGAATATTTTGTGCAATCTGCCAATAAGAATTTTATATCGCACCTTTTGACACCTGAACCCTATTACATGAAAAAGCATCCGCGCAGGATGCTTTTTGCATATATATAATATATTTAAAATCGTTTTATGTAAGTCCTCGAACAGAAGCATCCATCAGAAAACGCATAAAGGCGTTTTCTTCCGTTTCGGATTCCGGACGGCTCAAAACGGCTGCCGCTCCCTGCGTCGAGAATATCATCTCACAGGGCTTGCCCGCTTCATAAGGCGCCCATTCCGGCATAGGAGACTGATCGGCGTCCGGACCGTTCGGATTTCCGGTTTTAATGAAATTCGCCCAGTAATTGCACATCTGACGGGCAAGATCATAATGCTTTCCGGTAAAAGGCCGCCAGCACTTCGCAAGCGTCTCAAAGAAAAACCACAGATCTACGGAATGAAATGTCCCCGGTCTGTCATAGCCCGGTATATCGGCCACAAATTTATAATAATAATGCTTCTGCCCGATTCCTCTGGCTGTACGGCTGTCAAAAATTCCCTTTATCGTACACTCCAGTCCGTTTACTTTCCCATAGCGCCCCTCTTCATCGCATCGTCCGGCCTCCGGCATCTTCAGAAATTCTTCCGCATATTCTCCGAATACCGCCCTCGCTTTTTCTCTCATCTCCTCTTTGGAATCTGCCTTGAGAAACGCCGGAAATTCATCTCCGGTATTTCCCGCCATTACGGGCACATCCGCACTTTTTCCCGCAAGAAAAAGCTCTAACGGATCGCCAAAGCAGAAACAATGATCCACCGCCGGCCCCATAAAGGAAAACTTTTCCCGATACCCGGCATACTTATCCCGAATATAAAAAGCATCCAGCTCACGCGCCTCCTCTATCGTCGATACACCGAGAAAGTCGAGAAAATTCCTGCCGTTCTCCTCCGCCTCCCGCAGCGTCTTCGGCACTCCGAACCCGCCTTTTTCATATGGATTCCGAATCATTGCGCTCATGATAACGGCTCCTTTAAAAAGACCTTTATTTGCGGGACATGCCATCTGACTCAGCACGCTCCCGCCGCCCGCCGACTGCCCTGCAATCGTAATCTTTTCCGGATCGCCGCCAAAAGCGCGGATATTTCGTGCGACCCATTTCAAACCCGCCTGCTGGTCGAGATTCCCGAAATTCGCAGGCGCCTCCGGCTGCTCCTTCGTCAGCTGCGGATGTGCCATAAACCCGAATACATTGATCCGATAGTTCACCGTCACGACCACCACGCCTCTTCTCGCCAACCGCTCCCCGTCAAATTCCATCTCTGAGGGATACCCCCACTGCAGCGCGCCGCCGTAGTACCAGACGAGCACCGGCTGTTTTTCTTCGGTGCTTTTTGCCCCGGTCCATATATTCAGATACAGGCAGTCCTCTCCCATCTGCGTTTCCGGGTCCACATGCCATTCCCGACAATAGATATCATCGCCCAGTCCCGGCGTATCCTGTACCGCAATGGGCCCAAAGCGGGAGGCATCCCGGACTCCCTCCCAGTTTTCACAGGGCTGCGGGGCACGCCATCTGTTCTCTCCGGTCGGGGGCGCCGCGAAAGGTATTCCCTTAAAAGCGGTGATTCTTGGGTCCGCCGCCTCAATTCCCCGTACCAGACCGTTTTCTGTTTCCGCAATTCGTATCATCTGTGTAACCACACCTCCGTTCCCAACAAGCCGCATTCATATCAGAGGCAGATTCCGGCCCCGGGCGCCTTCCCTGCCTCTATATCATATCGGCCTTTTCCTTAACGAATTCTGAGCATCAGAACGCTGCAGGGCGGAATCGTCAGGGACAATCCCCTTTCCGTCAGCGTATAATCCTGAAATTCCTTTTCTGTCACATTTTCAGGCTCTTCAAAGGTGTTATGCGCATTCATAGCTCCATGAAGAATCGTTCCCTCCACGACGGAAGGCTTTTTCTCTGCCAGTACGATCTCCAGTTTTTTCTCCTGATCCAGCGAAAGATTATTCAGCGTCACCGTAATCGTTCCCTCATGATCTATGGAAACCGACTCATGCACATCCGCCACCTGTATCTGGCCGGTGCCGGCAGTACCGCTTCCTTCCAGACAGCTTTCCACGAGCTCCGCCCCCTGATGATGCTTGTACATGTGAAATACCTGCCAGGTTGGCGTACGCAGCATTTTCTTTCCTTCTGTCAGAACGACCGCCTGCAGCACGTTGACGATCTGCGCAATACAGGCCATCTTTACGCGGTCACAGTGTTTATTGAAAATATTCAGTGTTACGCCTGCAACGATGGCATCCCGCATCGTGCTCTGCTGATACAGAAATCCGGGGTTCGTGCCCGTTTCCACATCATGCCAGCATCCCCATTCATCGACAATCATCCCGATCTTTTTCTCCGGATCATACTGATCCATGATCGCTCCATGTCTTCGGATAACATCTTCCATGCCAAGCGCCCGCTTCATCGTATAGAACCATTCATTCTCATCAAAATCCACCGCGCTTCCCTTGTGCTGCCCCTTTTCCACGCCTACATAATAATGTACGGAAAGTCCGTCCATAAATCCATGCGCATCCGCCGGCGCCGGTTTCCGGAAGCATTCATGCAGCACCGTATCTGTCCAGTTATAATCCGCCGCGTCCGCACCTCCGCAGACCTTAAAAATCGGCGCATTTTTATCGTAATTTCTTACATAGGTCTGATATCTGCGGTACAAATGTGCGTAATAATCCGGTGTCATATTGCCGCCGCAGCCCCAGTTTTCATTGCCGACGCCGAAGTAATCCAGTTTCCATGCCTTTTCCTGTCCGTTCTTTTTCCGCAGCTCCGCCATGGGCGATACGCCGTCAAATGTCATGTATTCCACCCATTCGCTCATTTCCTGTACCGTGCCGCTTCCCACATTCCCGCACACATAGGTCTTACATCCAAGCTGTCTGCAAAGCTCAAAATACTCATGCGTACCGAAACTGTTATCTTCCGTCACGCCGCCCCAATGCGTATTGACCATTCTCTTCCGCTCCTCCTTCGGGCCAATTCCGTCCTTCCAGTGATATTCGTCCGCAAAACAGCCCCCCGGCCAGCGCAGTACGGGCACGCCGATCTCCTTTAACGCCTCCACCACGTCTTTTCTCATACCGTTTTCGTTTGGAATCTCCGAGTCCTCGCCCACATACATTCCTTCATAAATGCATCTCCCCAGATGCTCGCTGAAATGGCCGTAAATCTCCGGCGCTATGTAACCCTTTTTCCGATTCTCGTTAATATAAAGCTTCATACCCTCTTTTCCCTTCTCTCTTATTTAGTTTGGTTTAACGTTTAACTAGATAATGCAATTATAGAATGTAGTCAAAATTCTGTCAATACAAAAAAGCATCTGCCGTATATTTTATTATTCCGGCCGATGCTTTCCGCAATCATTCCACTCTTTATTCAGATGACATGAACGGACTCCCGTTCGATAAAAGTACAGGGAATCATGATCCGATTCGTCTCTTCCCCGCTCTCCTCTTCTCCTTCCATCTGCTGTAACAACAGCCGCGCGGAAGTATGTCCGATCTCTTTAAGCGGCAGCGCTGTCGTTGTCAGTCCCGGTACAAAATACTCCGCAATATCCTGATTATCAAAACCTGCCACCGCAATATCGGCTCCCGCACGAAGTCCCTGTTCGGCAAGATACTGATAGACACCGCCCGCCATGCGGTCCGCCATGCAGAATACCGCCGTCACATCCATTTTCAGCAGTTCCTTTGCTTCCTGATAAGCGCTTTCCTTATCCCATCGCGCATAACGTATCCATGCGGGATTATACAGAATCTGGTTTTCAAACAGCGCTTTCTGATATCCCAAAAGTCTTTGCTGTGTATGTATGTTATCCGATTTTCCGCCGATGACACCGATTCTTCGATGGCCTTTGGATATGAGATACTGCACCATCTCATAGGCAGCCTTTTTATCGTCTATCGCAACGGCAGGAATTTGAGGATTGCTGTCAAAAGCGTACGCCATTACCGCGGGTATCCTGAAATCCTCTGAAAAACAGTGAATCACTCTGGCATGTCCGGCAATATAGATAATCCCGTCCACCATAATGGAATTCAGTTCCTTCATGACCGGGTCCAGAATGGAATGATAACTGGCCTCATTGCTGAACCATGAATCATTCCACCTGGCATATAAACGAAGATTCTTTACAATCGTGCGGTATCCCTTCTCCTCGCAGAAGCTCATAATACCCTCTACGATTTCCGGCGTTGTAAACTGCGCGATATCTTCCGCCACGATACCGATTGTTTTCGTTTTCTGATTCCGTAGTCCCTGCGCAATATAATTAGGCCGGTATCCACGCCGGTCTATGACTTCCAGTACCCTTGCCTTCGTTTCTTCCCCGACCTTCGGTTTTCCGTTGAGAATATTGGAAACGGTCGTTGGTGAAACATTGCATTCTTTGGCAATTTCTTTTAAAGTAACCATTCTGATAGCGATACCTTTCTTCTGCCTGTTTCCAGCTTCTTTCGAATCATTTCTGCAGCAGATGCAGCGCAAATCCCGAAACCTCCTCTTTCAGGTAAACAGCACGCAGCGCCCCCTCCTTATAACTCGCAGTCTCCATATCCACTTCAATGCCGAGCGCCTCAAGATAACTGATCGAACGGTGAATATTATTTGTCCCGATCGCAATATGTCCTTTCGCTCCCAGATAGGGTGTCTTCATCGCTTCAATATATGTTCCTGCAAAAATGGAGCTGTTTCCCGGCTTTTTGGTAAAACCAAATACACGGTCAAACAAATCCGTCGTCTCATCCGCTTCCGCTTCGCTCTCACAATTAATGCCGACATGCTTTAACTCAAATCCATGAACGGTCATAACCGCCTCTTTCGTGAGTTCCCTGATTTTGTCAAATTCCTTATTTTTTACAAGCTCACTGCTTACCATCCAGCTTCCGCCACAGGCAATGATCTTCGGAAATGCAAGATATTCGCTAATATTTCCCGCGTTAATGCCTCCCGTCGGCATAAATTTCAGATTTACATAGGGCGCTGCCATCGCCTTAATGGCCTTTAACCCGCCGCATGCTTCCGCCGGAAAAAACTTAACGACATCAAGTCCCAGCTCCAGAGCGCATTCCATATCCGAAGGATTACTGCAGCCCGGCGCCACCGGAATCTTTTTTTCAATACAATATTTGACCACCCCAGGATTCAGTCCGGGGCTCACGATAAATTCCGCACCGGCATTCACTGCCCGGTCAACCTGTTCGGTTGTCAGAACCGTTCCTGCACCGACAAGCATCTGCGGAAATTTCTCCTTCATAATGCGGATGGCTTCCTCTGCCGCCTCCGTTCGGAACGTAACCTCCGCTACCGGAAGCCCGCCTTCGCAAAGCGCCTTTGCCAACGGCTCCGCATCCTCTGCTTTATCCAGTACGACAACCGGTACGATTCCAAGTTTCTGAATTTTTTCCAATACTGCATTCATGGTTCTTTCTCCCTTCCTTCCGATTCCTGTATAGTTCCCACTATTTTTATTCTACTATGGAAAAAACTTCCCTACAAGGATTTTCTCTTTCATCCGGTTATCTTTTTCTTTTTTCCTTCCTTTTCATGCATATTTAACGATCCGCTCTGGCTGCCCTCATCAGAGATACGATATCATATGCCATCATACATCCCGCCGCATAGAATAGTCCCATGCTGTACAGCATATACCGCGGCTGCGTAAAAATCGTTAAACCCACTGCCAGGGAATTGACCACAACTGCGGTCATTACGATAAACATAAAGGTAAGGCTCCTTCCGATCTGCTCTGTCCGGTCTCCATATTCCGCCGCGCCGGTCCTCTGCGGCATCATGCTGCGTAATTTCTTTTTCTGCATAATAAGGTAAAGCGCCATCCCGCCTATGACAAGGTATGCGGCAAGCGCATACAGACTCAGCAGATTCGTCGCCCTTGCTATCGAGTTGACAAACCCTCTCCAGATATTATAAGCCCATACCTGAATTAACGGTCCCTTCTTCTGTCCAAGCAGCGTTCTGACCATACTATCGCAGATTTCATCGTATTTCAGTGCGGCCTCCACCTCCGAATAATTGAAATTTTCCCCGATATAGCCCTCTACCACCGGATTAATAATGCCGTAACCGATCGCATCATAACTGTCCGCAAAATGTACCGCAACGGACAGCCATCCCGGTTCCGCCCAGGGATACAGAATCTGTTCCCCGTCCGCCTGTTCCATGATGTCCAGATACAGTGCCCGGAGCATTTCATCCGTAAAAAGATTCTGGTCGTTCTCCACATCAGATGTATACAGCAGAACGCATAAAAACCCCATGGAATTATGACAGTGTTCTATCCAGGCGCCCCGCACCACATAATTATAGGTCCTGTCCAGTAATTTCCCCGCAGACAGCACTGAAAGCAGCAACAGAATCAGAACACCGAACTTCCGTATTTTCCGGCTTCGAATGATATAATACCAGCCAAAAACCACACCCATAATAATGACGGTAATCAGCATCTGCTTTCTTATACTGAGCAGCAGAAAAGACAGCGCCATCGTCCATGCCACGTGCCGCTTCTGTTCCGTAATCACGCTCAGATACAGTTCCACACTGAATAATACAAAAAGGGGCAGGCACAAGCCTTCCGTCATGATACAGTCCGTATAAACAGAGCTTCTGATCGCCGCAAATCTGCAGAGCAGAGAGACAACAAACTGAAATCCGATCGCTGCCAGCTGCAGCAGCACGCTGTCATTCTTCGTCTTTTTAATCACATACCCGGCATACCATGTGCTAAAACCCGCGATCAGGCTCTGAACAATGACCGTTCTCATCATGCCGGCCCCGGAGATCTCCGCCCCGCTCCGTACCTTCATCAACGCAAGAAACATCGGATAGAATGGTTCCCTTGAAATTTCCATCCCCGCATAGCTCATGGAATCCTTGCACCATACGGGTCCGTCCAGAATGGGAAAAAGAAGATAGAATAAAAGACAGACCGCTAATAGAACCGCGTCTGTCCTGTTGTATTTTTTAAAAAAAGCATTTTGCTTTTTCTGGTCTGCACTTTTCATTATCACATGCCTCTCTTCTATGCCCTGATCTTTGTATGGTCTTTACAGCCCGCCCGTTAATATGCTCATATTATTATCACAAACTATCTTATGAGTATACTACATATCCAAAGATTTTTCCATCATAGAATTACCGGCATTCATAATCCCTGCGGCAATGCTCATGTTTCCGCTTTTATCGACGGCAGGAGAGATTATACCTCTATTACTGCCGATCCCCATGTCAGACCGCCGCCAAAGCCCGACAGCACAATTTTCATGCCCGGCTTTATCAGGCCCTTCCGATTTATTTCGTCAAGCAGAATCGGTACGCTGGCCGCAGAAATATTTCCACAATGATCGAGGCTTGTCGGAAATTTATCCTCGGAAACTCCCAGCCGTTTCGCTACGGACTGGATAATTCTGATATTTGCCTGATGCAGTGCAAAATAATCGATATCATCTATGGTCAGCCCGGCCTGTGCAATCACTTTCTTAATAGATTTCGGCACCGTTGTAACCGCAAACTTATAGACCTCCTGTCCATCCATCTGCGTATATGAGAAATCTGTCGGATTCTGCACGAGCGGATTATTATTTTTTCTGTTCCTGCATGTCAGAACCATTCCTCTCGTACCGTCGGAACCCTGGTCGTATGCAAGCAGTCCCACCTCGTCACTGCGTACAACCGCCGCACCCGCGCCGTCTCCAAACAGGACACAGGTGCTCCTGTCACTCCAATCCATGATTTTCGACAGCGTTTCCGCTCCCAGAATAAGGGCCGTTTTGTACATTCCGGTCTTCAGATAAGCGTCCGCAGTATGAAGCGCGAACATAAACCCCGAACAGGCCGCGTTTATGTCAAAGGCCGCTGCGCGGTCCGCTCCAAGCGCAGCCTGTACCTCACATGCCGTAGAGGGTGTTACATAGTCGCCCGTAATTGTTCCGACGATGATCAGATCAATTTCCTGTGCCGATACGCCCGCATTTTCCATGGCCCTCTTCGCCGCCGTTACGGACAGACTCGCCGTAGTCTCTTCTTTCACAAGTCTGCGCTCTCTGATTCCCGTACGGCTGCTGATCCATTCGTCGGATGTATCCATGATCTGGGACAGATCTTCGTTAGTAACGACCGTTTCCGGCAGACAACTTCCGGTTCCTATAATTCTTGTTCTCATTTCTATATTCACGTCCTTCCATACCCTGTCCGTTTTGACAGGCTTCCGGTTCTGTCATTGCATATCTGGCTTTCGGTTAACCGCGAAATTCGTCCATAATGTCTTTCACATGTTCCAGTTTCTCTGCCCGCCAGGCATTGGCGCCGCAAAATAGCAGCCCTTCCTCCGTATGGCCCATTGCCGCATGAACAAGCGCATCTGTTATGCAGTACGGCGTGCTGGCAGGATTGCATGTGCTGATACAGCTATGACATCTTTCATGCGGTATCTTTCCCTCCGCCGCCTTTCGCATAAAAGAGTTCCGAATTGCTCTGCCCGGCATACCAACAGGACTTTGCACGATCACAATATCTTCTTTGCGCGCATCGATATAGCTCTGCTTATATGCCTCATCCGCGTCGCATTCATAGGTCGTCACGAATCTGGTTGCCATTTGTACTCCGGAAATCCCCATCTCCAGATAATGCTCCATGTCTTCTCTTGTATAAATGCCGCCGGCCATAATGACCGGAATACGCGCAAGATGCTCTTCTCCGATCCCATTCACATACCTGAGAATCTTTCGGACTTCGTCATCATAGTCCAGTTCTTCCGCGTGCTCCGCCTGTTCCGCCGTAAAGCCCAGATGGCCTCCGGCAAGCGGCCCTTCAATGACCACCGCATCCGGCAGTCTGTCATATTTTTTTATCCAGTATCGCACAATAACCTGAACGGATTTCAGGCTGGATACGATTGGTACCAGCTTTGTTCCTGTTCCTGCGGCATAACGGGGCAGATCTACCGGAAGTCCCGCTCCCGAAACGATCAGATCCGCTCCTGCCTGCACCGCTGCTCTCACATACTCCTCATATCTCTTCGTTGCCACCATGATGTTCACGCCGATAATTCCGTCCTTTGCAATTCGGCGGGCCTTATCGATCTCCGTCCTGATGGCTCTCAGATTACAGCCGATCGGATCTTTGTCAAAATCCGCATCCCGGTAACCGATCTGTGCCGTAGAAATAATGCCGATTCCGCCTTCCGCCGCCACCGCGCCGGCCAGCCCGGACAAACTGATTCCTACGCCCATCCCGCCCTGCATAACCGGAACGCGTGCCTCCAAATCTCCTATGACAAGAGGTTCTGTTTTCATTCCAATACCTGTGCCTTTCTCTCAGCCTGCAATATTTGTGCTTTCCCTTTGGCCCACAGTAGTTACTGGCTGATTGCAAAAGTAAGCTCGGCGCTTGTTACCAGCTTCCCGTCCACATACGCCTTTGCTTCTCCCACACCAATAGGTCCTTTTACTTTCACGATTTTGGTTTCCAGCGTCAGCACATCTCCGGGCGTCACCTTCCCCTTAAATTTCGCCGCCTGAATTGCCGCAAAGTATGCCGTTTTTCCCCTAAACTCCGGCTGGCTTAAAATCGCCACTGCCCCCGTCTGCGCCAGCGCTTCAATAATCAACACCCCCGGCATAACCGGCTCGTCGGGGAAATGCCCCGCAAAATACGGCTCATTATAAGAAACACATTTTCTTGCAACAGCTCTTATCCCCGGTTCCAGCTCCTCGATCGTATCGATCAACATAAACGGCTGTCTGTGGGGAATGATTTCCATAATTTCCTTTGCACTAAGAACTGACATATGAATCCTCCGCTCCGATCCCTTCTTTCCGGGACCTTATTTCCTTCTGCATTCTCTGATCAATCACAATATTTTTTTATCAAAATACTCGCATTGTGTCCGCCAAATCCAAGAGAATTGGAAAGCGCATATCGAAACTCCCCTTCTGCCGGCTCGATACAGTAATCCAGATCGCATTCCTCATCCGGTACCTGATAGCCTGCCGTCTTATGAAGAAAACCTTCCTGAAGCTCCTTCACACAGGTAACGAATTCCACTGCACCCGCTGCGCCGAGGAGATGCCCGATCATAGATTTTGTAGAGTTGATCTTCATTGATTTCGCATGCTCACCAAATGCCAGTTTAATCGCTCTTGTTTCGAATAAATCATTATGATGCGTACTCGTTCCATGCGCATTGATATAAGTAACATCCTCCGGCGCAATTCCCGCATCCTCCACTGCATAAGTCATGGCCTTCGCCGCACCGGAACCATCCTCCGCCGGAGAAGTAATATGATAAGCATCGGAGGTACAGCCATAGCCAACCACTTCCGCATAAATCTTTGCGCCTCTTTTCTTCGCATGCTCCAGCTCTTCCAGCACAACGATACCTGCGCCTTCTCCCATCACGAAGCCGCTCCGCTCCTTATCAAAAGGAATCGAGCATCTTGCCGGATCGTTCGAAGAAGTAAGCGCCGTCAACGCGGTAAAACCGGCAATGCCAATCGGCGTAACGCTGCTTTCCGTACCGCCTGCAACCATCATCTCCGCATCCCCATACTGAATCGTACGAAACGCCTCTCCGATGGAATTCGTTCCCGTTGCGCATGCTGTCACAACATTAATGCTTTTCCCCTTCAGTCCGAAATAAATTGAAACATTTCCTGCCGCCATATTGGAGATCATAAGCGGAACAAGCAGCGGTTCCACTCTGGACGGCCCCTTTTCCAGCAGTCTGCTATGCGCTCTTTCCATTGCCTGTAAGGAACCGATCCCGGAACCGACGGAAACGCCGATGCGATACGGATCTTCCTGTTCCATATCGATTCCTGCATCCTCCAATGCCTCTTTGGCCGCTGCTACCGCATACTGGCAGAACAGCTCCATTCTTTTGGCCGCCTTAAAATCCATGTAGTTTTTACCCTCAAAATCTTTTACTTCCGCTGCCAGCCTGCATTTATACGCCGAAGCGTCGAACCGGGTGATCTCTCCAAAACCGATCCTGCCCGCCTTTATGCTGCTCCAGAATTCCTCTACGCTCAAACCGATCGGGGTAATTGCCCCCATACCCGTTACTACTACTCTCCTGCTCATAATGAACCTCCCTTTCATGATACGCCTATATTGCCATGCCTCCATCTACGGAAATAACCTGTCCGGTAATATAAGATGCCTTATCGCTTGCCAGAAACGCCACCGTCTCGGCAACATCCTTCGGTGTTCCCGCCCGTTGCAGCGGAATCTGTTCCAATACCGCCTTTTTGGCGGAATCCGTCATCGCCTGCGTCATATCCGTATCGATATAACCGGGAGCTACCGCATTCACAGTAATATTCCTGCCCGCCAGCTCCTTTGCGACCGACTTCGTAAGACCGATGACACCCGCTTTGGATGCCGCGTAATTAGCCTGTCCTGCATTACCCAGTATACCCGTAACGGAAGAAAGATTGATGATCCTGCCCGCCTTCTGCTTCAAAAAGGGGCGGTACATATGCTTCATCGTGTTAAAGGTCCCCTTCAGATTCGTCTCAATAACCGCATCGAAATCCGCATCCGTCATCCGGATCATTAAATTATCCTTTGTAATGCCCGCATTGTTCACCAGAATATCAATATGCCCAAATTCCGTCAGCATGTCGGTAATCATTCTGCCGCAGGCCTCATAATCGGCTACCGTACACTGTACCGCCGCTGCCTTCCGTCCCATTTTCTCTATTTCGTGTACCACTTCTTCAGCTTTTTCCTTAGACCCGTTATAATTCACGATCACATCCGCGCCATACTCCGCAAGCGTCAACGCGATCTGACGGCCGATTCCCCGACCGGCTCCCGTAACAAGCGCCACTTTTCCTGTCAGCATATTCTCTCTCCTTTTCTTTCTGGCCCTTCATGCCCTATCCGCGTCTCAAAGCTGCTCCAGCTTCACCAGATCCTCCACTTTTTCCACATTCAGGACCTGCACATCGCGGTTGATTTTCCGCATAAATCCCGATAAGGTCTTTCCCGGTCCGATCTCAATAAACGTATCAACGCCGTCCGCCAGCATTCTTTCGATCGTCTGCTGCCATCTGACGGAGGAAGAAACCTGCTTCTCCAGCAGAGGCTTTACATCCTCGGTCTTCGTCACATAATCTGCCGTTACGTTGGCTATATATGGAACACAGATCTCATGAATCGTAACTTCTGCCAGTTCCTTTGCCAGCTTCTCTCCCGCTCCGACAAGCATCCGGGAATGAAAGGGTCCGCTGACCTTTAAAGGCACGCACCGCTTTGCACCTGCCTCCGTAAGCTTTCCTACAGCTTCCTGAATTGCGCCGTTTTCGCCTGTAATTACAATCTGTCCGGGGCAGTTATAATTGGCAATCGATACCATTCCCGGTGTTTCTTCGCATATTCTTTCGATTACTTCCGTTTTCAATCCGAGAATCGCTGCCATTGCGCCTCCCTGCGGCACGGCTTCCTGCATATAGATTCCTCTTTTTCTGACGATTTTAAAAACATCCTCCGGCATCATAACGCCGCCCGCCACAAGCGCGCCATACTCGCCCAGACTGAGCCCCGCCGTCACATCCGGTCTGATGCCTTTTTCCTCAACCGCCTTTAACATGGCAACCTCTGCCGCAAGCATGGCGATCTGCGTATACTCCGTAATATGAATCCGATCGTTCTCTTCGAAGCACAATGCCGTCACATCCAGATCACTTGCCTTCCCCGCAAGTTCAAACATCTCCTTACAGACAGGAATCTGATCATAGAAATCCTTCCCCATTCCGATATACTGCGCTCCCTGTCCGGGAAACATAAACGCCGTTTTACCCATATGAATCCACCCTTCCTTTTGACATACATTATTTTGAATTTCAAAGTATATCCTTATTAAAAAGCGCAAGCCAGGCAGCCTGCGCTCCAGGAATTTCCTTATAATTTTAATAATTCTTCAGCCTGTGCCATAATCTCCTGAATCATTTCAGCACAGGTCTGTTCTTTTTTCACAAGACCCGCAATCTGTCCTGCCATAACGGAGCCTTCCACCACGTCGCCGTCCATGACTGCCCGCCGGAGTCCGCCCAACGTCAGCTTCTCCAGCTCTTCCAGAGTCGCTCCCTCTTTTTCCAGTTTCAAATATTCTCTCGTTGTCTTATTGCGGATACAGCGAATCGGATGACCCGTTGACCTTCCCGTCACCGCAGTGTCAATATCCTTCGCCGCGATTACTTTCTGCTTATAATTTTCATGTACAATGGATTCTCTGGCCACGACAAATCGCGTTCCCATCTGAACCGCCTGAGCGCCCAGCATCATCACCGCCGCCAGACCTCTTCCATCCGCAACACCGCCCGCCGCAATAACCGGAATCTGAACCGCATCCACTACCTGCGGAACAAGCGTCATCGTCGTCGCTTCTCCAATATGTCCTCCGGATTCCATGCCTTCCGCAACAACCGCATCCGCACCGGCCCGTTCCATCATTTTCGCAAGCGCTACGCTGGCTACGACAGGAATCACCTTCATACCGGCTTCCTTCCACATCGCCATATATTTACCTGGATTTCCGGCCCCTGTAGTAACTACTTTGACGCCCTCTTCCACAACCACGCGGGCAATCTGATCCGCCTCCGGATTCATCAGCATAATATTAACGCCAAAAGGCTTTTTCGTGATTTCCTTTGCTTTCTGAATCTGTTCCCGCACAAAAGATGCCGGTGCACCGCCCGCACCGATAATGCCAAGTCCGCCTGCCTCGGAAACAGCCGCCGCAAGATGATATTCCGCTACCCATGCCATGCCGCCCTGAATGATGGGATATTCAATTCCCAGAAGTTCCGTAATCTTTGTTTTCATAACCAGTAATCCTGTCCCGTCTTATGCTTCAACGCCTTTGCTCTTCATATACTCGATCACAGCGCCCACAGTTGTGATCTGCTCCAGATCTTCCGAAGGAATTTCAACTCCGTATTCTTCTTCAAAAGCCATCACAAGCTCAAACAGATCCAAAGAGTCCGCACCCAGATCATCCTTGAAAGAAGAATCCTCCGTAATTTCAATGCCTTCCAGATTTAATTGCTCCTGAATGATTTCTCTTACTCTTTCTAACATTTCTTTATCTCCTTTTCCGTCTTATAATTTTTAAGCAGAGAATAGTTTGATATTCAAAGTATATTCTCTACTTCCCCGTTTGTCAATCTTATTTTACGGTTTTTATACGTTTTGTCAATTCACTTATTTAATAAATATTGATAAATCTCTCTTTTTGTGGTTCCGCGGTCTTTTGCGACCTGTTTCATTGCACTTTTTTTATCCATCCCCTCCTTCTCGTAAAATGCCATGTGTTCTTCGATGGGTATTTCCTGCCAGGTCTTTTCTTTTTCTTCCTTCTTTTCCTGACGGTTTTTCCCTTCCATGACTATCACATACTCGCCGCGCGGTTCCTCTCTTTCATAAGAAAAAAGAGCCTCCTCCAGCGTGGTCGGCAGAATCGTTTCAAATTTCTTCGTCAACTCCCTGCAAAGGGTTACTCTTCTGTTTCCCACGTTGTCATATAGTTCCTTCAACGTCCTGATCAGACGATGCGGCGCTTCATACAAAATAATCGTTCTGGATTCTTCCCGCAGTTCCAGTAAAACTTCTGCTCTTTCCTTCTTATCGGCAGGCAGAAATCCCTCGAAACAAAATCTTCTCGTACTGAGTCCCGACAGCGTCAGTGCTGTAATGCATGCCGCCGGCCCCGGCAGAGAAGTCACCGTAATACCCGACTGCATGCACTTGTGAACGAGAACTTCCCCCGGATCGGAAATTGCCGGCGTTCCCGCGTCTGTGATCAATGCCACATTTTTCCCCTGTAAAAGTTTCTCCACCAGATAGTCTGCTTTTTCTATTTTATTATATTCGTGATAACTTGTCATAGAAGTTTTTATTTGAAAATGATTTAACAGCCTGATGCTGTTACGCGTATCCTCCGCCGCGATCAGATCGACGGCCCGCAGCGTTTCCACCGCGCGGGGTGTCATATCTCCCAGATTTCCGATCGGCGTCGCGCACAGATATAAAATCCCTGCCATCCCGCAAAAATGCTCCCTTCGAGCTTAATAACCATATAACTCATAGATCTCCGGCATATAAACGCCCGGCTCTTTATAGATAATCAACGGCTTCTCAACCTTCATGCGTGGTTTTCCACCACGATTCGCTTCGATCAGTACCATATTCGGTTCCTTATCCACGAAAGGATACACCATCTGCATTCGTTTCGGCTCCAGTCTGTACTGTCTTAGAAGTACCATAATTTCCGCCAGCCGGAACGGCCTGTGCACCATAAAGAAATTGCCCCCCGGCTTTAACAGCCCCGCTGCCTGCCGGATCACATCCTCCAGCGTACACAGAATCTCATGTCTCGCAATCGCCTTGGCGTCCTCCGGATTGACCAGCCCATGCTGCCCGATCATATAAGGCGGGTTACAGGTAATAACGTCAAAAGAAGCAGCGCCAAAAAGATTCCCTGCCTCTCTGATATCTCCCGTCACAATCGCGATCTTCTCTTCCAGCCCGTTCAGCACGACGCTTCGCCTTGCCATATCGGCGCTGTCTTCCTGAATTTCCAGTCCGGTAAGATGTGCCGCCTTCGTTTTCGCCTCCAGCAAAATCGGAATGATGCCCGTACCGGTTCCCATATCCAAAACGCTGCTGCCATCCCTGACTCTCACAAACCCGGAAAGCAGAACCGCATCCATTCCAAAGCAGAACCTGTCCGGATTCTGAATCAGTCGATAACCGTTACGCTGTAAATCATCTATTCTTTCGTTTTCCTTTAGCTCTACGCTTCCTTCGGCCTCAGTCATCCCGTTCCTTCATCCCCGCCGGCCCCACAGTTCCGGACGTTTTTATTAATTATCATCCAGTTTGGAAGTATTGTCTTCCAGTTTTTCCAGTTCCTTCATCTCTTCCGCGTTCACATCCACCTTGTGGTTTTTGTGATGCTTTCTCTTAAACCGGAGCTGATCTACTCTGTATTCCTGAATCTCCTTTTCGTCATCCACATCGACAACGACCTTAACCAACTGGCGCAGCACATTCACGCTGTGTACTTCACCCTTTAAGCCATCCGAAGTGGTCACGAAATCTCCTACATTCGGAAGTCTTCTGTTCAGGTCCTCATAGGTTTCCTCCTCGTGATTCAGACAGCACATCAGCCTGCCGCAGACACCCGAAATTTTAGTCGGATTCAATGACAGGTTCTGTTCCTTCGCCATTTTAATGGATACAGGAACAAATTCGGACAGATGCGTATGACAGCACAGCGCCCTTCCGCAGATACCGATTCCTCCTACAATTTTCGTTTCATCCCGCACGCCGATCTGACGAAGCTCTATTCTTGTCTTAAAAACAGATGCCAGATCTTTTACCAGTTCCCTGAAATCAATACGGCCGTCCGCCGTAAAATAGAACAAAACCTTGTTATTGTCAAACGTATACTCCGCATCGATCAGCTTCATCGGCAGCGCATGCTTTCGAATCTTCTCCAGACAGATCTGAAAAGCGTCTTTTTCCTTTTTGCGGTTCGCCGCCTCCTGTTCATCATCTTTCGGCGTTGCCACACGCAGTACCGACTTTAACGGCTGTACCACCTTGTCCTCTGCCACCTCCCGCGGGTCTCCTACTACGGTTCCGTATTCGATCCCCCTTGCGGTCTCCACGATAACATGATCGCCCTTTCGGATCTGCAGCCTGCCGGGATCAAAAAAATAGATTTTCCCGGCGGTGCGGAACCGCACACCAATAACCTTTACCATCCTCTGTTAACCTCCATATTCAAGCAGAAAACCCATTGGAGGAAATTCTGCTCCTAATTCTCCTGTATCGTCAGAAGAAGCAATTCCATCGTCAGATCAAAATTCACATTGGCTTCCAGCCTTCTCTTCGCCTGCTGCAAAGCCTTCACAATTGTTTCGATCCCCTCATAGGTACTTCTGTCCGCTACCTTACGGATATATTGAATCTCATTTTTAAAAATCAGACTGTTGGCGTCCTTCGTCGCCTTGAACAACAGAACGTCCCGGTACCAGACGGAAAGAATGTCCAGATAATCGGTGACATCAAACTGATATTCGGAAATCTTTCTGATCGCCTTTATGACCTCGCTGATGTCCATATCATTAATATATTTCACCAGCGTGACCGCTTCCTCCTTAACTTTCTCAAATTCTTCACTGGACGCGAGCATCTTGGCTTTCCCGATATTGCCTCTGGCAAAGGCCACGCAGATATTGGCCTTGTAGTCCGGGATTTCAAGCTCTTCCATCAGATATTTTTTTACCTTGTGATCCGGTACCGGCTTCATATGCAGCACAACGCACCTGCTCAATATGGTCGGCAGAAGGGAATCCACGTTAGCGGTCAATATCAGAATTACCGCATACTCCGGCGGCTCCTCCAGCGTTTTCAGCAGGGCGTTCTGTGCCTGTACCGTCATTTTCTCCCCTTCGTTCATGATGTATACCTTCCGGGGGCTGCTGTAGGGCTTAATTCCGATATCGTTATTGATCTGCGTTCTGATATCCTCTACGCCGATCGTATTGGGCTTGTCATGCGCTACAAAAATAATATCCGGCTGATTGCCGCTCTTTGCCTGAATACAGGAATGGCATTCCCCACAGGGTTCCGTTTCCCCTTTTTCACACTGCAGTGCCGCAGCAAAGACTTTGGCAATAAATTCCTTGCCGGAACTTCTTTCCCCATTGATAATATACGCATGCGATACTTTATTCATGGCAATGGCGTTCTGCAAATGTTCCTTTAACTGTTCCTGTCCGATAATGTCCGTAAATTTCGCCATACTCTCACCATCCCTTTCTCTTTACAGGCTGAAATGATCCGTTTCCAGCCTTCCCCCTCTTATGTGAAGATATCCAAAAGCAGTCCTCTGATCTCTCCGATCTTATTTAAAATCGCCAGATTGTCTTTTTCATCCTTCACAAGTTCCTGCGCCAGTTCATCCAGATTCTTATCGATCAGACGAATAATCCCGTAAACGCGGTGCCGTCCTTTTCTGTCCAGAAAGTTCTCTCTGGAAAAAGCATGGGAACGGTTTACGATCTCATTCATGAAATCCTTGATCAACGCCCGGTACCTCCGCATATCCTTGATATCCCGGTGTTTGGCAAGCTTATCACCCTGCCTGGTAATCTCTTCCATCATCTGCGTCAGTGCATTCTGCAGATCCTGTTCTTCAATCCTGCTGACCAGTGTAAATTTAAATGTTCCATCCGCCTCCTGCGCCTGCTGCGTCTGTTCCACCTGCACAGGCTGCTGGACCTGATTTACTTTAATATCCACCTGCGTCCTCCAATGCGCTCACTATGCGCCGCATTCTTTCCTTCTTCTCTCTTTAATAATGCCATATTTTCATAGAAATTTCAATTTTATTCAGCAAATAATCACAGTTCCTTCGTCAGATAAACCCTGTACATGCAGACCCATGCGCAGCCCTTCCTCTATTCGCCGGATCGTGCATGCCTCTATGACTTCCCCCGGAACCACAAGTGGAATGCCGGGCGGATAAATACATATGAAATCTCCGCTGATTCTGCCCGCCGCCTGTCCAAGCGCAATTTCTTTCACGCCGTTTTCTCCAGCGCCGCCGACATTTCCCGCATAATTCTCCCTGCCATCCGGGAAATCTCTGTCATGTGCAGCATTTAACGCCTGCGCGATCGTCAGTCTCACGGGCGGAAGATCTTCCGTTTCCGCCGGTCCGGAATCCGCCGCGCACCGCGCCCTCTCTTCCCACGAATTTCCCGCGGCCGCCATCTCCTCCCCGATCCGTTCATCGATTCGCAATATGGCCTCTGCCAGTCTCTGCCAGCCCGCTTCTTCATCCGCCACCGTCATAATCGCCAGTACATAACTGCCGGCCGCCATTTCCGGCTGTATATGAAATTCATTCCTGAGCATCTCATAAAGAGCCTGTCCGCTTACGGATGTTCCTTTCACGGAAATAACAATCTTACAGATATCCCATGCCCGAAAACAGTATTTTTCTCCGGGAACGGCCCTGGGAGCACCGATCCTGATATGCCGGCACTTCTCCGTCCGACGCATAAATGCTTCGTAATGCCCGGTCAGCCGCGCGAAACAATCGGGCGCATTTTTTTTCATATATGAGATACAGGCATCCATCCCCGCCATCAGGACATAAGATGGGCTGCTCGACTGATAAATGCTCAGATAATGCCGCAGTCTTCTCCGATTAACGCACTTCCCGTTCACATGCAGAAGTGCCGTCTGCGTCATTGACGGCAGCGTTTTATGCAGACTGTGAATTACGATATCCGCCCCCTGTTTCACCGCGTTCTCCGGCATTTCCCGGGACAGTCCAAGATGCGCTCCATGAGCTTCGTCCACAATCAGAATCTTTCCCTTTTCATGAACAATACGGCCGATTTCCCGGATATCCGAAATCAGGCCCTCATAGGTGGGCGACGTAATCACAACCGCCCTGCATTCCGGGTACCTCGCCAACGCCTCTTTTACCGCTGCGGGGCTGACGGCATCCGAAATGTCAAATTCCGCAATCCGGCCCGGACAGAGATATTTCACATGCAGCTCTTTCAAAAATGCCGCATGATAGACGGATTTATGACAGTTACGGGCGATAAGGATCGTATCCCCCCTGTCCGCCACCGCCGAAATAGCTGACAGAATTCCACAGGTACTTCCATTTACCAGAAAAAAAGTCTCTTCCGCGCCATATAGCGCAGCCGCCCGCTCCTGTGCCTGCCGGATAATTCCCTCCGCCTGATGCAGGTTATCGAAGTCATCTATCTCCGTAATATCGATTTGAAAAAAGTCAGAAAACCCCTCTATCACACCGCGCCGCTTATGCCCCGGCATATGACAGGGATACCAGTCTGTCTCTCCGTATCGGACAAGGCTGTCATATAGCGGCCCTGTCGTCTGTCTTTCCCCATAATTCAAACTGTTTTTCCTCATCACGTTTCCGCCTTGCCTCGGCGAAATCGTACCGCTTACCATGTCCCTTATGCAGCTTCAATGTCTCCATCAGGGAACAATACTTATCCGCGCTTGTAACCACCCAGGCTTCCCTGCATACCGGCGGTACAACCGTTAAAGGCCACATATGCTTCCTGATAATATCGCGCTGAACATCCGTCAGCTGATATTCCTTATCCGCGTTCCGAAGCGCTATGCCCGGATGCCAGAAACCGTGCAGACGCTTTCGTTCCGATAAGTGATCTTTGTCATGCCAGTCATACAGAAAATAATCATGCAGCAGGGACCCTCTGATCAAATCCCGCTGATTACAGTGCAGATGCAGTTTTTTATTCAGAATCAGACTGTGCCTTGCAACACTCAGGCAGTGATCGTTAACCGTCATATTTCCATGCTGAATATGCGCCTTCGTCATCCTGAAATTATCGGAATGAATAATATCATCCCCATATTTCTGCAAAAGATCACGAATCCTTCGATAACGCTCATAATGCTTTTTCAGTCTCTCTCTTCTTCGATTCCTGATTTTTTCCACAATACTCATCCTGCAATCATGTCCTTTCCTCATTTTTTCTGTCAAATGCCTTCTATTAAATTATGCAGTACGGCCGCCCGATGTCCCCATGTATGCGCCGTCTTCGCCATTTCGTATCCGTTATCAATGATTTTCTGCAAATTCACCGGATCGGCCAACAATCCATACACCATATCCGGCAGCTCCTCCGGACGGGCTGTCGAATAAATTCTGCTGTTTACCTTATCCTGCAGAATCTCATCCAGATAGACACTGCTGTCCGTCAGGCACAATGCCCCGTTCAGCATCGAATTAAAAATCCTGTCATGCGCACCATCCCGAAACCAGGGCATGACGTTCAAAGAAATTTTACTCTGACATAATTTTTTCAGACAACCCACGGAATCCAGACTATTGCCATTGACCAGATTCTCCGGCTTCTTACAGTCCAGTTCGTTCCATCCGCCGCCGAAAACATTCACGCGGATACCCGCATCCACAAGCGCCTGTACAGCCTGCCCCCTTGTCCGGAATCGGACATACAGGTCAATAAAGGTCAGACTGCTCATGACTTTCTTCAGTTCTTCCTCCGCAGCCTCCGGAATCTCCCGGCGGATATGCTCTTCGGCAACTTCTTCCACCGTCCGCATCGGATGCGCCAGTAAGTCGTCTATCATTCCATAATAAAACGCCGTATACTCGTCGTCAATCCTTGTAATGTATTTTTCGAACTTCTCAGGTCGCGTATAATTCCCCACCATCGTTACATCATATCTGCGATACTGTGCCGGCACATAGGATTTATTCGGATAAAGCTGCGTGCCCGCAAGCGGCAGAAACGGTCCGTTCTGAATCTCCGGGAAAAATCTTTTCATATACTTCTCATGGTTCCTGTCAATGCTGATATGATGATAGTCTTTCGGATGCCTCGCCAGGAAATGATGATAATACATCGGATGATCCACAACAATATTATAACTCGGTATCCGCAGCGCATCCCACATCATCCGGTCGCTTTCATCCAAAAAAATCTCTTCACCGCTCATCCCATGAAAATTAAAATTAATCAACACGGTATTTCCTTTTTCAAAAAAATCGAAAAAGCGATTCGTGCTGCTCCAGGGACGACTCAAATCAAAAATATAGGTCTGATGTCCCATTTTCTCAAAGGCCTCTGCCAGCTGTATGGAGAAATAACCCTGCGTTTCGATATCGCCCTCAAAAAGCATTATTTTCTTCATAGCAATCTCCCAAAAGTGCTCTGCCCTCCCGATAGGCTTCGCCGGTTTCCCGCAGCAGATTTTGATAAAAGCCGGCCGCCGCTGCTCTTCGGCCCTCGGCAATTTCTTTTCCCCGTTTCGTATAAAAGGAATCATAAATTCCTTCCAGCTTGAATTTGTATTCATGGAAAAAGGATTCCCGGTCATCATCCGTCCCGTCAGACACCTGTCCATCAGACCGCAAAGAATATAAAGGCTCCGATACCTGACCTTTATATAACAGGGTACGAGCAATGCCGATCGCTCCGGTCACATCAATCTTATCCGCATCGAATAAGATCTTTGCCTCCAGGCTCTGTGGCGGCGCATCGCTTCGGAAACGGTGCGTTATAATACAATCCCTCACATGAACAATGAAGTCCTCCGCAAAATGATTTTCCATCAAAAATTCGCAGGCCTTCCTTGCCCCCTCCCGCGCATGGCACAGCTTCGGGTTCAAAAACTGCTCTTTTCTCCCTACATCATGAAGCAGGCAGGCACAGATAAGCACATCATAGTCCACCTCACGCTCTGTCCGTGCAATGTCAAGCGCCGTATACAGCACCCGGTAAACATGCTCCTTATCATGCGCGCTGTCCTCCATGCATGACTGCATGTAATTTTCCCATAATAAATAATTCTCTCTTGTCATAATTATCGGTTTTCCTGTCTCAAATATTTGCCTTTTTCCATACTTTTCTGACCCTCATCATTTTATCATATTTTTCGGTAAAATCCACTCCCTGTCGTGCAAATATCCCTAATTTGCTTAATTTACCATTTTACCCCGTCCACGATGACTTCACATCCTGTTCAGCCCGCGGTTATGCCTGCCCGAAAAAACAAAAAAGACCGTTTTCTGCATCTCGCAAAAAACCGTCTCCGCACTGAGGATCTCACACAGGGGTTCGAATCCCCTTCAACCCTTCCTCTTCTCAATGAGCCACTGGGGATTCGAACCCCAGACAACTTGATTAAAAGTCAAGTGCTCTACCACCTGAGCTAGTGGCCCATAACAAATATTAAGAAAGCAAAATGCCCAGAACCGGAATCGAACCAGTGACACGAGGATTTTCAGTCCTCTGCT
>CALDLG010000216.1 GCA_937910785.1 uncultured Lachnospiraceae bacterium
GATGCTCCTGCCCTTTACGGGCAGGAGCATCCCTTCCGGGGAAGTGAGCAGGAGGCTGCGGAAGAGCTGGAGCGGCTGCTGAAATGTGCCATCCGGGGACAGATGGTGGCGGATGTGCCCGTAGGAGCTTTTCTGTCCGCGGGAATTGACAGCTCTACGATTGTGTCGCTGATGCAGTCTCTGAGCGAAAGAAAAGTCAGAAGCTTTACGATCGGCATGTGTGAGAAAGACTATAATGAAGCGGAAATCGCACGAAAGATTGCCGCACATCTCGGAACGGAGCATACGGAGCTGTATATTACGGAGGAAGACGCCAAACGGGTAATTCCCCGCCTCGGTACGATGTTTGGCGAGCCTTTTGCGGATTCCTCCCAGATTCCGACCTGTCTTGTCAGTAAGCTGACAAGGGAGCATGTGACGGTATCTCTGAGCGGGGACGGAGGGGATGAGCTGTTTGGCGGTTATCAGACCTATCAGTCTCTGGAACGGATCTGGCAGAAAACGGCCCGGATTCCGGGGTTTGTCAGGAAGCCGGCCAGCGCGCTTCTTCTGCATGGTCCCTGGGGAAAAGAAGGCGCGCTTGCGACGAGAGCGAGGCTGCTTGGGGCTTCCGGAATCGAAGATCTGTACAGGCGTTCCGAAATCGGAGAGGGACTTGATCTGCTTGCGCCGGAAGTACGCCGGGGCTTTGTGGTTTCCTCATCGGCGGTGAAAGCGTGCGGCCGGCAGGCGGAGACGGTCATGGATACTTATCCGGGCGGCTTTCTGAATGAACCGCTAAATAACCTGATGCTGATGGATATGCTGATGTATCATCCGGACGATATTCTGACGAAGGTGGACAGGACAGCGATGTCCGTTTCTCTGGAAACGAGAGTGCCGATGCTTGACAGGGATGTGGTGGAATTCGCATGGACACTGCCTGTTTCCTATAAGAAACAGGGTGACGTGACCAAAAAAATACTGCGTGATATTTTATATCGGTACGTCCCGAAGGAATTGCTGGAACGGCCGAAAACGGGCTTTGCGGTTCCGCTTCGGAAGTGGCTGATGGAAGAAGCGCTGCGGGAGTGGGCGGAGGGGCTTCTCGATCCCGCCACAATAAAAAAACAGGGACTGTTAAATGCAGAGACAGTCCGCCGGATGTGGGAGGATTTCACACTGCGCGGCATCTGGAGACAGCAGATTTGGTATGTGCTGATGTTTATGCAGTTTATGCGGAGTAAAGAAGGGGCTGTAAATTGAAAAATCTCTGATTTTTCACTCGCGGATTTTGTGCCGGCGTTCTAAGCGTTTCGACAGCAAATTCGCAGGCTGAGAAAGGGCATGGGTATTTTTATGAAGATTTTAACGGATTACATGATCCCGCCCGTTGTTTTGGAGCAGCAGACGGAGCTTATTTCGGTTATCGTACCCGCTTATAATATCGCGGCTTATCTGGAACGCGGTGTGGTTTCCGTGATGAATCAGACTTACCGGAATCTGGAGATTATTCTGGTGGATGACGGTTCTACGGACGGCAGCGGACGGCTGTGTGATGAACTGGCGGACCGGGATGACCGGATACGGGTGATTCATAAGGCAAACGGAGGTCCGGCGGAAGCGAGGAATGTGGGAATGGCTGCGGCGCAGGGAAGCCTGTTTGGCTTCGTGGACGGAGACGACTGGATCGATCCGGATATGTATGAGAAAATGTTCGGGGCGATGCGGGCGCAGCAGGCGGATATCGCGATCTGCCGGTACAGACGGGTATACAGGGACCATACGGTGGACGATTCCGTAAGCAGGGTCATTGTGTTTGAAGGGCAGGAGGCTCTGCAGTATTACGTGGAAGAACGGGAAGAATATGATATCCAGAATGCGGCATGGAATAAACTGTACCGAAGAGAAATTCTGGAGGCTCTGGAGTTTCCGGGAGGAAAATGGTATGAGGACATCGCATTTGCGACGGCTGCCCTGAGCAGGGCGCAAAGATGTGTTTACCTTGACAGTGCCTGTTATAATTATATAATAGACAGAGAAGGAAGTATCATGAATACGAAGATCAATCCCCGTACATTTACGGATCAGATTCCGGCCTACCGGGAGAAAACCGAATTTTTACGCAGGCTTGGAAGAGAGGATCTGGCAGATATTCATGATTATTTTCTATATAAAAGGCTGCTGCTGTTTTATAACGAGCTGAAGCGGGGAAGAAATCCCGGCCGGAAGAAATATTTACGGGAGATTACCAATATCATCCGGGACAACAGGGAAAACTATGACAGGGTTTATGGATGCAGCGTAGCCAATCCCAATGAAAAGCGGAAAATGCAGCTTTTTTTGAAATCTCCGGCGCTTTACCGGTGTGTGATGCGTATAAATGAAGCGGTAATTCTTCCATTGAAAATGCGGCGGCACAGAGAAAGGCCGGATGCCGGAATGGCAGAAAGACAGAAATGACGGAAAGGCCAAAACGCGAAAGGCCGGAAGGACGAAAAGCGCAGGAAGGCTGAAAGGTCAGAATGGCAGGAGTGCGGAAGGCCGAGATGACGGAAAGGCCAAAACGCGAAAGGCCGGAAGGACAGGAAATCAGGAAGAGAAAAGGAGCACTGTGATGCTTATCATCCAGATGGCGGGCGGACTTGGAAACCAGATGTTCCAGTATGCGCTCTATCAACAGTTTGTCAGTATGGGAAAAGAAGTGAAAATGGATGATGAGGCGGGATTTCGGGAAGATAAACAGAGAGACCCGGCGTTAGGAGCTTTCGGCATTACTTATGAGAGAGCCTCCAGAGCGGAGATTATCGAGATGACGGATTCTTCCATGGCGTTTACCGCAAGAGTGCGCAGGAAGCTTTTTGGAAGGCAGAACCATTCTTATTTCGAGGAAAACAAACGATTTCAGCCTCAGATTTTTGACTGGGATCATGTTTATCTGGAAGGATACTGGCAGTCCGAGAAATATTTTCCGGATGCCGCAGGACTGTTAAAACAGGAATTCAGCCTTGAAAATATCAGAAAGAACCGGGAAAAGGGAGACGGGCTTTCCCCACAGGCACAGGAGTGCCTGCGGCAAATAGAGCAAACGGAGTCGGTCAGCATTCATGTGCGCAGGGGAGACTATCTTTTGCCGCAGAATCAGGAGCTTTTCGGAGAAATCTGTACGGACCGGTATTACGAGCAGGCTGTCCGGATGGCAGTCAGACGGCATCCCGGCTTTATCTTTTTACCAATGACAGGGAATGGGCGGCGGAGCGGTTAAAGGAACAGGACCGGTTTCCCATTGTGCTGGCAGATCTGCCAAAGGAGCGGGACTATGAATCGCTTATGCTGATGAGCCGGTGTAAACATAACATTCTGGCCAACAGCAGTTTCAGCTGGTGGGCCTCTTACCTGAACGAAAATCCGGACAAGCTGGTGATCGCGCCCGACAAATGGCTGAACGGCTGGGACTGCCGGGACATTTACAGGGCGGATATGACATGTATCAAAGCCGGAATATGACAGGGAACGGCAAGGAAAGGATATGGATGAAACGGACACAGGACACAGATAAGATAACGATGCTGCAGAAGATCGGTTATCTTTTTGACAGAAAACAGAAGATGCAATTCGTGGGACTGGGAATTCTGATTCTCATTGGCGGTATTCTGGAGACGCTGGGCGTTTCCATGATGGTTCCGATCGTTCAGGGAATCATGGAGCCGCAGGCTTTGCTGGAGAATGATATCGTACGGAAGGCGGTGAATCTTCTGCATATCGATATGGCAGGTTTCTGGCAGGAGGGGACGGCGGACCATCTGATTCTTCTGCTGCTTGGCACGCTGATTGTCCTTTATATTGTTAAAAATTCGTATCTTCTGTTTCAGACCTATGTGCAGAATACGTTTGTGACAAGAAACCGGAACCGGATGATCAGCCGCGTGATGCGGGAGTTTTTAAACCGTCCCTACGAAGAATATCTGGGCGCGGATATTCCGACGGTATTCCGCCTCACAGACAGCGATATCCCGAATGCATTTCAGTTGATTCTTGTACTGATACAGATGATTACGGAGGTTGTCGTCTCGGCGTTTCTATGTATTGTACTGGTCATTGTCAGCCCGATGATGACGTTTTTCATCGTCGTGATCTTTCTGGGAATGACGCTGCTTTTGTCCAAAATACTGAAGCCGCGCCTGAATGCGATCGGCCGGAAAAATCAGGAGATCCAGTCCAGAATCGCCAAATGGAGGATTCAGTCCATTTATGGTCTGAAGGATGTCAAGGTGCTTAACCGGGAAGAATTTTTTGTCAGAAATTATTATGAGAGCGGCAGCATCGGCGCCAATGTGGCGAGAAATTATGCGGTGCTAAACAATCTGCCGCGGCTGTTAATCGAAATGATCTTTATCGTCAGCATGCTCGGTTTTATCATGATTTATCTCTTGAACGGCGGAGAACTGGCGGTGCTGATTCCGCAGCTTACGGCCTTTGCGGTGGCGGCGGTACGGATTATGCCGAGCGCCAACCGGATTAATACCTATATATCTGAAATCGCTTATTCGCAGCCCTGTCTGGATTATCTGTATGAAAATCTGAATGAGAGTATGAAGCAGGATGTGAACGGAAGCGTGACGGGGTATGACGGAAAGGCGGCTGAGACGCCGAAACAAAAGGCCGTTTTGCAGGATAAGATCGTGCTCGACCACATCACCTTTGCCTATCCCGGAACAGAGAAGCACATTTTTGCGGACGCCCATATGGAAGTGAAAAAGGGGCAGTCGGTCGGCATCATGGGCCCCTCCGGCGCGGGAAAATCCACGATTGTGGATATTTTACTGGGGCTTTTGCATGTACAGTCGGGGACGATCACCTGTGACGGGAGAAACATTTTCGACAATTATGAGGCATGGCTTGCGCAGATCGGATATATACCGCAGTCGATCTATCTGGTGGATGAATCCATACGGGACAATATCGCTTTCGGCATCGATCAGGACAGAATAGACGATAAGCGGATCTGGGAAGTGTTAGAAGAGGCACAGCTGAAAGAATTCGTCGAAGAGCTTCCCGAAGGACTGGATACGACCATAGGTGACAGGGGTGTCAGAATATCGGGAGGACAGAGGCAGAGGCTTGGTATTGCCAGAGCGCTGTACCATGATCCGGAAATTCTTGTTTTCGACGAAGCGACTTCCGCGCTGGATAACGATACGGAAAAGGCGGTTATGGATGCTGTCAACAGTTTTCATGGAAAAAAGACGATGGTGATTATCGCGCACAGATTGAATACGATTGCGAAGTGCGATGTGATTTATAAAGTGGAAAACGAAAAAATAATCCGGACCAGTCTGGAGCAAAGTGCGGACCGGCGGTAAAATCGGAATGGAAAGGCATGGGCAGTGCGGTATGTTGGGTATTGAGACACAGGAGGGATTCGGCCTCGGAAATCAGTTATTTTTCTATGTGACGACAAGATGTATTGCGATGGACAAAGGGTATGAGTTCAGCGTCCTGGACCCGGAGCATTTTGCCAATAATATGCACAGTGACTGCGGGCTCTATTTTATGGACCTGGATTATGGGAAGCCATCCCGGAAGGAGGATTACGGGAAAGTCTTTCAGGAAAAGGAAGACCGGCTTTTTGTGGGAAATTCCAGACATGATCTGACTCATGGCGTCTATATTACAGATACGGACAGGGCCCTGTTCGGGGTAGAGGATGGTACGCTGCTTTATGGCAATTTTCAGGCGGAGGATTATTTTATCCGCCATAAGGAAGAAATTAAGAAGTGGCTGACGGTGAAGCCTGAATATGACTGTAAGGAGTACAGCAGAGAGCATCTGTGCATTCTGCATCTTCGATGCAGCGATTACATGGGGTCTCCGGAGCTGTATCTGCGCAGGAAATACTGGGTGCAGGGCATGAAGCAGATGCGCAGAATCGATCCGGAAATGGAATTTATGATCATTACCAACGATGTGCGGGAAGCAAATAAGTTTCTGCCCGGCGTGCCCGCTTATAATTTCGATCTGGCGAAAGATTACAGCATCCTGAAAAATGCCAGATACCTGCTGCTTGCAAATTCGTCGTTTGCCTACTTCCCGGCTTTTACGAGCGATACGGTTCGCTACATTCTGGCGCCCAAATATTGGGCGAGACACAACGTTTCGGATGGATACTGGGCATCCGAGCAGAATATTTATGCAGGCTGGCATTATATGGACCGCCAAGGCAGAGTGTTTGATGACCGGGAATGCCGGGAAGAGCTGGCGCGGTATAAACAGACGTCCCGCAGATACGCGCGCGTGAACCGGCGGCCGACGGGACTGCGGCTCAAGGTAATGGCGCTTCATGGAAAGTATATTTATGGAAAGGCTTACTGCGGGAAGATAGCCAGAGGGGTAAAAAGGCGGATAAAGGAGAAGCTCGGTTCGTGAAAAAGGAGAGAGTAAAGCAGGAATATGAAAAAATAACGTCTGTTCTTCAAAACAACGGTTCCGGACTTCTGACCGGTATCAACCGGATTTCCGCGGGAAAAATGGCTCTCTGCGCCGGGGTTTTGTTTCTGTTGTCGGTAGCGCCGCTATTGTGGCTTGGAAGATATAATGTTATGTGCATTGATGATTACGACTACGGAAGGCAGATTCACGACACCTGGATGGCCACGGGCTCACTGTGGCAGTCCATACTGACGGCATTGGAACAAACCGGTGATTTTTTCATGGAATGGCAGGGGACCTACGCGTCCTGTTTCCTGATGGCGGTCTGTCCGATGAATTTCCGGTATGAGACCGCGTTTGCGGTACCGATTATCATGATTGGCATGTTCTCTGTTTCTTCCTTTTTCTTCGGGCGGCAGATTCTGACAAGATGGCTTGGAGGAGACCGGCAGAGAGCAGCTTTTATCATGTTTCTTCTGCTTTTTATGTTTTATCAGGTTATGGAAGCGCCTTTTGAGGGGATTTACTGGTATAACGGGTCAACACACTATATTCTGATGGAAGCGCTGCTGTTTTTTTTGTTGACATTCGTGTCAGAAAACATCTGGTCGGAAAAAAAGGGGATGGCAGTCTGCCGGTGTGTGTCTGCGACAGTGATTGCCCTGATCGTGGGCGGAGGCAATCTGGTGACCGGACTGCAGGCGGAGATTCTGTTATTCTTTTTACTGGTTTATGCCCTGTTTATGAAGCGGAAGAAGACTGTTTATGTCCTGCTTCCTTTTCTGGCGTTTACGGCGGGGTTTCTGTGTAATATTCTGGCGCCCGGCAACACGATGCGGGCAGGACTGGATACGGATGTGGGGTATTCCGCCCTGACATCGGTGCTGCTTTCTTTTTATTATGCGGCCGTATTCATGATCGGATGGACGAATTCCTTCGTGATTCTGGCCTGGATGGCGGCGCTGCCTGTACTGTGGCAGATCGGGAAAAGGTCCGAAAAAGGCTTCCGGCATCCCGTTTGGGTGACGATCGGCGCATTTTGTGTCTTATCCGCGATGTTTACGCCGACTTTATATGCGGTCGGTATGGTCGGGCTGTCCAGAGTGGATAATATCATTCAGATGGTTTTTTATCTGAGCCTGTTTTTCGTGACGACGTACTGGATGGGATGGATCAGCCATCAGGGGAAGACGGGGAAGGAAGCAGGACAGCGGTTCGGCGCTTTTCTGGAAAGTACGGGAAATGTGATGACAGCGGTCTGTCTTCTGCTTGTTCTGCTTGTCTGGACACTGACGGCAGATAAAAATACCTATACGGGTATTTCGGCTCTCCGATCGCTTGGAAACGGCGATGCGGCAGTGTATTACGAGGAAGCGCAGGAGCGGCATGCCCTTTACGTGGATGAAACAATAGCGGATGTTATCGTTGAGCCCTTTTCGAGAAAACCGGCTCTGTTTGCTTTTGAGGATCTCTCGACGGAGGAGGATAACTGGCTGAATCTGTCGGTTGCCGCTTATTACCATAAAGACAGTGTGAGAAGAAAGGATTAGCTTGGGATGGCAAAGGAGAAATTAAAGCTTCGAAACGTCACGCTGGCAGCGATGACCAGCGTGAATCTTTATGAAACGATCCGGGCATTGGAATACAGCATGCAGGGCATCGAATTCGGCGAAGTGGCGCTGATTACCCACAGGAAGCCTTTTTTTCTTCCCAAAGGGATTCACTATAAGCATACGTCGAAATTGAAAGACATCGACGCGTTCAATTATAAGATGGTCTATGAGCTGGCCGATTATATCGAAACGGATTATGTGCTGCTCGTGCATTATGACGGATTTGTGGTGCATCCGGAGAGCTGGCGGAAGGAATTTCTGGACTATGACTATATCGGATCGCCCTGGCCGCTTCCGGAGAACGATTACAGCTATCGAGACGCGAAGGGAGAGCTCAGCCGGGTGGGCAACAGCGTTTCCATCCGCAGCAGAAGGCTTCTGGAATTTCCGAGGCAGGCGGGTCTTCGGTGGGAAAAGATGGAGGACGGCAATTATAACGAGGATGTTTTTCTGTGCTGTAAATACAAAAACGTCATCGAGGAGGCCGGGATGCGTTTTGCCCCGATTGAGATCGCGAAGTATTTCGGTCATGAGCATATGATTCCGGAAGTCATGGATATCGAGAAGCCTTTTCTTTTCCATAAATGGCGGGGAAGGAATGCGCAGTATCCGCACTTCATCAATCCCTGGAAGGTGCGGTGGCAGAAGTGTAAGGATATGATCAGGCCGTTTCTGTTCTGGCGGAACAGAAACAGAAAGGCCGGTTCTGACAGGGATACGGAGTAAAAAAAATGATGAGAAAGAAATCTGACAGGAAGAAACAGACAGAGAAATTGGCGATAAGGCAGTAAACTGCTCTGACAGGGAGGCCGGGATGATCTACGATTGCATTCCTTTTTTTAATGAACTGGATATTTTGAGGCTGCGGCTGCACATTATGGCGCCGTATGTGGATAAGTTTGTGATAGAAGAATCCACCGTTACTTTTTCGGGCGAGCCGAAGCCGATGGTTTTTGCGGAGAACCGGGAAATGTTTGCGGAGTTCGAGGACAAGATTCTGTATGTGGCGGTGGAGAATTCTCCTATGAGCGGGGTTACCACCCATGAGCGGGATAAGTTCCAGAAAAATCAGCTGATCCGGGCGATGGGAGACTGTAAGCCGGAGGACATCATTATTTTCAGCGATGTGGATGAGATTCCCAATCCGAAGGCGCTGACAGAGGTGCTTGCGCATTTCGATGATTCCAAAGTCTACCATTTCGCGCAGAGAATGTTCTACTGTTTTCTGAATATGGAAGAGGTATCGGGAAATCTGCTCTCGATTACCGGGGAATTTCCGGGAGTTTCCAGAAAGCAGTGGCTCGGAACGAAGGTGTGCAGCTTCGGGAGGCTGCCACGGGAAGGCATTGTTTATTTGAGGGAGGTGTCCGTAGAGGATCAGGCAAGCGTCCGGGTGGCGGACGGCGGCTGGCATTTCGGATATATGGGCGGCAACGGAGAGAAGGATGTGGCGAAGCGCATCGGTGACAAAGTGAAGGCGGCGGCGCACCAGGAATACAACACATCGCGTTATCTGACGGAGGCGCTGGACCGGCTGCTGTGCGGCGAGGATATTTTCGGCAGGGACGCCAGATTTATCCGGGTGGAAGTGGATGAAACATATCCCGATTACCTGCGGGAGAATCTTGCGGAATACGATTATCTGCTGGCGCCGCCGGTCGGCCGCTGTAGAATCGTATGGAAAAAAAGCCTGCTTGCGATAAAGCAGATCTTACGAAAGATACATGGAAGGCTGGCAGGATAAGGCAGAATGCCCGCTCCGGCTTGTGGTGTTTTGCCGTAGGGGCCGGCGGGTGCAGAGAGGGCATGGATATGAGAATGGGGATTCGGAATTTCTATAACATCGTATGGAAGCACAGGATACCGCAGCTTCTTTTTTACCTTGGCCTGACGATCGAGCTGGTCATCGTGATCATTGATAAGAGTAATTACATAAATCCGATTGAGGGACTTCTGTTCCGTATCACGTTTCTGCTTTTTGCCCTGAAAGTGCTCACGACGTCTTATACATGGAAGCAGTGGCTGCTGATCGCCTTTCTGGAGCTGATCGCGTTTGTTTCCTACCGGACGACGGGCAGAAACGATGTAATCCGGATTGTAACGTTTGCGGCGGCCTGTAAGGGGATTCCGTTAAAGCAGATGCTGCGGTATGTTTTTTATGTGACGCTGGCCGGGTGCATCGCGATTGTTTTCCTGGCTGTAACGGGTATTTACGGAGAGATGAGTCTGACCACGGATTTTGGCAGGGCGGATATCGTATCCGGGCAGGGATTTGGTCCGGCCGGTTATACACAGACCCGGTATACGCTTGGCATGGGACATCCTAACGCTCTTTCCTGCATGTTTCTGATGCTGTTGGCGATGGGGATTTATATTTATGCGGAGAAGATGAAATGGTATGTGTATCTTTTCCTGATGCTGCTGAATATCGGCGTTTACGGCCTGACGGACTCCAAGACCAGCATGCTGATTACCACACTTCTGCTGCTGACGGCTTTTCTGATGAGCTACAGCCGGTTTTTACGGGAAAAAAAGATCGCCTATCTTGGCGGTGTTCTTGTATTTATCTTCTGTGTCGGATTTTCGATCGATGCGGCGGCACATGCCGTAGAGGTGGAAGAGGCTCACTGGGAGGATGTTTATCTGGGGGAGCGGACGATGGGCCGTCATGTTACGATGCTGATGCAGATCGACAGACACATTAACGGCAGAATTGTTACGCTTGCCGGAACGACGGACAATAACGGCGCGCTGGAAAGCTGGTCGGCCTTTTCCTGCCCGAACAATATGAATTACTATTTCGATATGGGATGGGTAAAGCTGTTTTACCGCTTCGGCATCGTTCCGGGCTTTTTATATTGTATTGCATGTCTGGCGCTTCTGTGGAAGTTTTATCGGAGGAAGGATGCCTTCGGGCTGGTGGTGTTTACGATACTGGCGGTTTACTCCATTGTGGAGGCGCACCTTTTTTCCGTCTATATCGGAAGAAACTTTCTGTTGCTTATGATGGGGAGCCTGTTTCTGGGGGAAACTGTGAATACGGAGAGTATATAAACCACCTCATTGAAATATTTTCGGAAAAATGCTATACTAAAATGATATATTTTCCAATTCCGGAAGGATTTTAAAGCAACGCTTCCCGCGGCGGGCAGCGAAATACGAAAGGTACAGTATGAACCGTAAGAAGAAAATCGTAGAAAGCTATTGTCTGCTGTTTGCGGATCTGGTGAGCATTACGGCGGCATATGTGATCGCAATTTTACTGCGCTTTCATAAATTCAACTGGGTGATGGAACCGGAGCTCCATTTTCTGGGATATATCTGCTTCCTGCTGTTTAGTACAATCTACAGTTTTCTGTTGGACTGGAACAGAGATTTCCTGATTCGCGGTATTTTCGTGGAGTTTATTGCGGTTCTGAAATTTAATCTGTTTATGGCGCTGGCCTTTTCCTGTGTTCTGTTCATGATTCAGAGAGGGTATGATTTTTCGAGGTTTGTCTGGGGATTTTATACGCTTTTTGACATTCTGCTTGTCTGGATCGTGCGTCTTTTCATGAAGAAACTTCTGCGGGCTTATTTCATGGCACAGTCCAATCAGGTCAAGCTCATGGTCATCACCAAGGATGCCGTTCTGGACCGGACGGTGAGCCAGCTTAAAAAGTCGCTGGATATCAATTATGAGATCGTGGCGCTTGCCTGTGTGGATGCGGACCGCAGAGGTGTTGTGGTGGATGGCGTGAAGGTGACGGCGGACGCATCCAATGTACTGGAAATGGCCAGACAGATGCCGCTCGATGAAGTGTTCATCAACCTGCCGGAAGAGGACAAGGAGTATGTGAAGCATGTGATTTACGATCTGGAATCCATGGGCATCAGCTGTCATTATAATATCGATATCATAGACCGCCCGCAGAAGGAGGTCAGAGTCGGGAAATTTGCGGATTATACCGTCGTTACCTACTCGATTAATCATTATGATTACAGGAGAATGCTGTTGAAGCGCCTGATGGATATCGCAGGCGGCCTGGTCGGGCTTCTGATTACGGGAATCCTGACGCCCTTTATCGCGCTGGCGGTGAAGATTGACTCACCGGGACCGGTATTTTTCGCGCAGACAAGAATCGGAAAGAACGGAAGACGATTTAAAATCTATAAGTTCCGCTCCATGTATATTGATGCGGAGGAACGGAAAAAAGAACTGGAGGCGCAGAACGAGATGCAGGGCCTGATGTTCAAGATGGAAAATGACCCGCGCATTACGAAGGTTGGCAGATTCATTCGTAAGACAAGCCTGGATGAGCTGCCTCAGTTTTATAATATTGTAAAAGGCGATATGAGCTTGGTGGGGACAAGACCGCCGACCGAGGATGAATTCGAGAAATACAATTCCCACTATCGGAGGCGCATCAGCATGACGCCGGGACTGACCGGACTTTGGCAGATTTCCGGGCGCAGTGAGATCGTGGATTTCGACGAGGTGGTGAAGCTGGATCTGGAATATATTGATAACTGGACACTGGGACTGGACATTAAGATTCTGTTTCAGACCGTATGGGTTGTTTTAACCGGAAGGGGGTCAAAATGAAGCGGCGGTGCAGGGTATGTATGATCGTTCCGGAAGCCTCCGTCAAAGGCGGAATCGCCGCGGTAGTGAACGGATACCGGGGTTCGTCTCTGGAGCGGAAATATCATATCGGTTATGTGGAGTCTTACCGGGATGGAACCAGGTGGCAGAAGTTTGGTAAGGCGGTTTCAGGCTACTGTACGTTTTTCAGACGGATGCTTATGGACAGACCGGATATCGTGCATGTCCATTCTTCTTTCGGGCCGAGTTTTTATCGGAAAATTCCGTTTATATATATGAGCTGCCTGTTCGGCGTTCCGGTCATCAATCACATCCATGGGGCGGAGTTTGACCGTTTCTATGAGCAGGCATCCCAAGCGAAAAAAAGACTGATTGCCAGAGTTTATGGCAAGTGCACAAGGCTGATCGTCCTTTCGGAGGAATGGAAGGAACGAATTGCTCCGATTGTACCGGATACGCACATCGATGTTCTGGAGAATTTCTGCCTGATTCCCAAAGAGCCTTACGACCAGGGGCGAAACCGGCAGCAGGTCCTTTTTATGGGAGAGCTGGGAACAAGAAAGGGATGTTATGACATTCCCGATATCTGGAAGAGAGTGCTTTTTAAGGCGCCGTCCGCGAAGCTTGTGATGGCGGGTGACGGGGAGCTGGAAGCGGTTCGGAAAGCCTTTGAGAAGAAAGGTATTTCCTCCGGCGTGAATTTTCCCGGATGGGTGCGGCAGGGGGAAAAAGACAGGCTGCTACAGGAAAGCGCGGTTTTTCTTTTTCCGAGCTATAATGAGGGAATGCCGATGGTGATTCTGGAAGCGATGAGCTATGGTCTTGGCGTCGTAACAACGAATGTGGGCGGCATTCCGAATCTGGTTTGGAGCGGTGAGAACGGTTTTATCCGGAAGCCGGGCGATACGGAAGGGCTGGCGGAGGATGTGGTGCGTCTGTTAAATGATCCGGCGTTATGCATAAGGACCGGGAAAAAAGCGAGACAAACCGTAGCGAAGGACTACGACGATGAAAGACACAGGGCGCGGCTCAATGAGATCTATGAATCCGTATTGCGGGAGACGAATGCGAGGGAATCAAAGTGAACCGTTTTATGCGCGCACTCACAAGTGCGGTTAGAATTTTACTATGGAAATGCCGCTACGGCGGCAGGCTGCGGACCTCATGGGTGCAGGGCTTTGACAGGCCGCATCTGGAGATTGCTTCGGGTGCACATGTGCAGCTTGGGGAGCGGATACAGAACCGGGGAGATCTGTATCTGATCTGCGGCGGAAAGGGAGAGCTGCGGCTTGGCGGACATGTTTTTCTGAACACCGGGTGCAGCGTAAGCTGTATGGAGAAGACAGTGATCGGTGATTACTGTAAAATTGGCAATTATACCGTAATCGTGGATCATGATCATAATTATCGGAATGACGGGAGCGAATTTCTGACGGGAGAGATTGTAATCGGCAGCAGGGTCTGGATCGGCGCGAACGTGACGATTCTGCGAAATACGCATATCGGCGATGACTGCGTGATCGCGGCAGGCAGTATCGTGAAAGGCGATGTGCCGGCCGGAACCCTGTATTATCAGAAGCGGCAGACGCAGCAGACCGTGATTGCCCGCAGGCAGCCCTGACATGGAGGACGAATGTGAAAAAGAAAAATCCTAAAATCAGCGTTATCGTCGCTGTTTATAATAATCAGGATTATCTGGAGCAGTGCATCGACAGCATCTTATTACAGACTTACGAAAATCTGGAGCTGATACTGGTCGATGACGAATCAACGGACGGAAGCGGTGCAGTCTGTGACCGCTATGCGGATCAGGATGAGCGGGTGAGGGTAATTCATCAGCCAAACGGAGGGTGCACCGCCGCTTCGCTGACGGGGCTTTCGGAAGCTTCCGGAGACTATGTGATGTTCGTGGACAGCGACGATTATGTGGAAGTGGAAACGCTTCACGAGATGGTGAAAAAGCTTGCCGGGAAAAAAGGAGAGATCGTTTGCTGTAATCATATGCTTGAGAAAAAAAGACAGACGATTCCCGCGGTCTGCCCCGTTCCTCCGGGTGTTTACGAGGGAGAGAAGCTGAAACGGGAGATCAGGGATAAGCTGATCGGAAACGAGCAGCGTACAGTCCCCATATCGCGCTGCATGAAGCTGTTTGAAAAGTCAGTTTTTGCGGGAAACGAAAAATACTGTGATACGAAGATTCATATGGGAGAGGATTTTAATCTGGTGTATCCGGCGATGTTGGACAGCAGCAGGGTTGTCATCATGGAGGACGCCCTGTTCTACCATTACCGGTATGTGGAGGATTCCATGGTGCACTGCTATGTGCCGAACATGCTGGAAGGACTCGACCGGCTGGAAAGCTTCCTGCGCCGCGTATCGGAGGAAAAGGGAGTCCGGGATAGAGACGGCGCAATCGAGAAAGAATATTGTTATATGCTGCTGCTTGTCATGAAAAACGAGCTGCGCAATCCGGATAAAAGCTATCTGAGGAATATCCGGGAAATTTTTCTGAATGAAAAAGTGAGGGAACGGGTGCTGCATACGCCGCTTTCCGTCAGAGAGCGGTCCAATCAGCTGTTATACCTGGGCATGCAGTATCCGGAGAAGATGCTTCTGCGCATCCTGCGGGGAATCATCAGGATATATGACAGAAAGAAATAAATGCGGCCGTATCCGATGGCGGAAACCGGCCGGAGAAAGGAAAAGAGTCCGGTGAACAGATTAGTAATGTATCTGCATGGAGGAAGCGGGAATCATGGCTGTGAGGCGATCGTGAACAGCACCTGCCATATGCTCAATGAGATTCCCATGCTGCTTGTGACAAACAGCGAAAAAGAAGACCGCCATTATTCGCTGAACGGTCTGTGCGAAATTCTGCAGGAACGCAAAATCGATGAAAATTTTCCGGCGCATGTCCTGTATTATGTGTGGCGGGCCCTGTTCCATGATCCGGAATCGTTCATGCGGTACCGTTTCCGGGATGTGCTTGGAAAAAATGCCGCGCCGCTTTATCTGTCGGTGGGCGGCGATATGTACTGCTATGAGATCTCAAGGAAAGAGGCGATTCTTGCAAACCGCACTTTTCGGAAAACAGGAGCCGGAACCGTGCTGTGGGGCTGCTCCATAGAACCGGAGCTGTTAAAGCTGCCGGAGGTCGTCGAAGATATGAAACGATATACGCTGATCACGCCGAGGGAGTCCATCACCCTGCAGGCGCTCGCGGATGCGGGCATTACGGAGAATGTCAGATTTTATCCGGACCCGGCTTTTTCCCTGAAACCGGAGAAAGCGCCGCTGCCGGAGGCATTCCGGAAGGGAAAAACGATTGGCCTTAACATCAGCCCGCTGATCGCTCACTATGAGAAGGAGCCGGATATTGCCGTCCGGAATTATCGGAGTCTGATCGGACATATTCTTGAGACCTCGGATAACAGCGTAGCGCTGATTCCGCATGTGATCTGGAAGAATAACGATGATCGGGAGACGCTTGCCGGGCTTTACCGGGGATATGAGGAAAATGAGCGGGTTATGCTGTTTGACGACATGTCCTGTGCGCAGTTAAAAGATGTGATCTCAAATTGCCGGGCTTTTATCGGCGCGCGGACACATGCGACGATTGCGGCTTATTCCTGTTTCGTGCCGACACTGGTGGTAGGATATTCGGTTAAGGCGCGCGGCATTGCCAGAGATCTGTTTGGCAGCGAAGAAAACTATGTGCTGCCCGTGCAGACGCTTCAGGAACCGGATGCACTGATTGAAGCCTATGAATGGCTGATGAAGGAAGAGGAACCGATTCGCGCGCGGCTCGAAGCGATCATGCCCAAATACTGTGGGTTAGCCGCGCAGGCAGGAGATGAGATTCGAAAATTATGGAAACAGGCAGCAACATGATACCGGGCCTGATCAGTATCGTTGTTCCGGTATATAACGCGGAAGCCTGGCTTGGAAGATGTGTACAGAGCATTCAGGCGCAGACTTATACGATGTGGGAGCTTTTGCTGATCGATGGCGCATCTCAGGACGGGACGCCCGCGCTCTGTGAGGCATGGCGGAAACGAGACGACAGAATCAGATATTTTCGTTCCGAAAAAAATCTGGGCGTCTCCCATGGAAGAAATACCGGACTGAAAGAGGCGAGAGGAGAATTTTTCTTTTTCGCGGATGCGGATGACTGGCTGCAGCCGGACTGCCTGTCCCGGTTATATGAAGAGATTCAGGAAAAGGGCGTTTCGATTGCGGGCTGCGGTTTTGAACGGTGCTCCGACAGAGACTGGGAAGAGGCATATAAGCCGCCGGAGAGGGCCTATGCGAGAAAGCTGACGGCCGGAGAAGATTTTCTGGCGGAGGGCATTCTGAAACAGGATACCCGCTGTTGGGGAAAATTGTACCGGCGGGAACTGTTAAAAGGGCATTTTTTTAAAGAAGATTATACGATCGGGGAAGACATGCTGTTTCTGTGGGAGACAGCCAGAGAGGCGGAAATGGTCAGCAGCAGCGAATACCCCGGTTATTGCTATTATTATAATATAAGCGGTGCAATGCTTCGTCCCTTCCGGCCTTCCGATATGGACCAGATACGCTGCTGGCAGTTTGTGCTGACGAAGATCCGCTCGGAAAATGAGGAGGCGGCAGGAAACGGCGCGAAGATGCCTTACGGTTCTGAGATCATACAAAAAACCGCATCCATTCTTCTCATCTCCTGTATGCTGACGGTGGGTAAGTTTTCGGCGCTGTCCATGCGGGAACGGCGGGCTCACGCCGGACTTCGGCAGCAGTGCAGCCAAACGGTAAAGGAAACGCTGAAAATTGAGGGCGCTTATGCGGGGCTGGATGGAGGTTACCGGCTGAAGGTCGGACTGTACAGGCGGCTTCCGAACCTGTATATCAGTCTGTATGGTCTGATGAAGAAGCTGGCCGGCCGGCGCCGGCGTGCATCCGGCAGACAGGATGGCAGCACAAAGTCATAAGGAAAGCGATAAAAGGAAGATGGGCAGAGTACAGAAGGCGGCGAAGAACATTTTCTTCGGCTATATCAGTAATTTCATGATTCTGATCCTTGGTTTTTGGCAGAGGGACGTGTTTATCCGGGTGCTTGGGGAAACGCTGCTCGGTGTAAACACACTGTATGCGGATATTCTGAGCGTGCTGTCCTTAGCGGAGCTGGGAGTCGGAACGGCGTTGAATTACAGCCTGTATAAGCCGGTAGCCAACCGCGATTATGAGAAAATCAAGTCCTATATGAGACTTTATAAAAAGGCGTATCTGACGATTGCCGGCGTGATTGCCGTCATCGGACTTGCGGTGACACCTTTTCTGCCGATGCTGATAAAGGAAGAGAGCAGGAGCGGCATCGCGGTCAGAGAGCTGGTAATTTATTACCTGATCTTTCTCTTCAATACGGTCAGTACCTACTTCGTGGCCTATAAATACAGTCTTGTCAATGCGGAACAAAAGGATTATATTCAGACTAACATCACGACGATCACCAAGATCATTACGGTCTGCGTCCAGATCGTGGTTTTAAGCGTCACGAAGAGCTTTCTCTTCTATCTGTTAACCCACGCGGTCATAGAACTGCTTCAGAAGATTGTCGTCAGTATTTATTTAAACAGGCTTTATCCTTACCTGCGCGAGCGGAAGGCAGAGAAGCTGACGAAGGAAGAAACGGATATCGTCGTTACGAAAAGCAAGGCCCTGATGTTCCACAAAATAGGAGATGTGGCCAGATTACAGACGGACAGTATTATCATTACTTATTTTATTGATGTGGCATCCGTGGGATTCGTGGGAAACTATAATTATGTGATCACTTATGGCGCCAATTTTATTAATCTGATCTTCAATTCCGTGATTTCCGGACTCGGCAATCTTGTGGCGACGGAATCGAAGGAAAAGCAATACAGCATCTTTAAAGTATACCGATTCTTCGCCTGCTGGCTTTACGGTTTCGCAGCGGTCGGTTTCTGGCTGCTTCTGACGCCTCTCATTACCGGCCTGTGGCTGGACGAAAGCTGGGAATTGGGCCAGACGGTGCTGAGTCTGATTCTGATCGATTTTTATTTCAAGGGCGGCAGAGTCGTGCTGCTCAATTATAAGATCGCGGCAGGCGTTTTCGAACAGGATAAATACCTTTCCATTATTCAGGGAGGCGTCAATCTGGTGATCTCCGTTATCGGAGCGAAGTATATCGGGCTTGCCGGCGTTTATATCGGCACGGTGGTTTCCGGGATTATGGCCAATCTCGTTCGTCCCGTCATTATTTACCGGGACTGCTTTGCCAGAAGCGTCTGGGATTATTTCAGGGATTCTCTGAAATATATTGGAACGATACTGGGGATTCTTCTTGTATTGATACCGGTTAAGCATTTCCTGCTTGCCGATGTGAATGTCCTGACATTTATTGCCATGACGGGCATTGTGACGATTGTGTATAATCTGGTTTTTGTGTGTTTGTATCGAAAAACGGAAGAATTCACCTATTTGTGGTCGCAGGTTGGCCGAAAGCTTCACAGGAAAGCGTAAGAAAGGAATGTGCATGCAGGAGAAGGAACGAATTGACAAATCGATAGTGGACACAGGCAGGATGGAGCTAATTGGAACGGCCTGTGAGGAACTCCTGTCATATGGCCTGTGGGACGTGAAAACAAAGGCTAAGATGACAATGAAAAAGTATGTATTCGGACAGAGGATTGCGGCAAATGACAGAATTTTCTGGCCGACGGGACTGCTGGCGGCCGGCCTGTGGCACTGCAGGCAGAAACTTATGAAAGAGGATACCGCAGAAGCCTATGTCCTGCGGATGAGAATCGAGTCGGCGCTGTCCGCTTATTTTGCGAGATGGGAAAAGAGAAGAATGCCGGTTTTTTATCTGGATGATCTGCTTTCGGGAGAAGTATTTCTTGCGATTCTGGAGGAATACAATACGACGGGGAGAGCCAACGACATGATCAGTGAAAAGAATGTCGGAAAATACCGGAAGGCCGTAGATAAGCTGGCGGAGTACGCCTTTTCCTATCCGACGGATGAGACGGGAAGCTTTCCTTACCGTGCGGAACAGGGAAACGATCATATTTATGTGGATACCATTGGTCTGGCCTGCCCGTTTCTGTATGAATACGGGAGGATTTTCAGGAAGGATGAAGGCATGGAGCTTGCGGTTTCCCAGATTGCCAATTTTCTGGCCTATGGCATCGATACGACGACGGAGCTGCCTTATCATGGCTATGAGGTGGAGACGGGAACGAAGTTCGGCATCATCGGATGGGGACGGGCGGTGGGCTGGCTGCTGCGGGGAATGACTCAGTGCATGACAGCCGTATATGGTCTGGACAGACTGCAGGAAGCTTACTGCCGTCTGATCGATGTGGTAATCGCATGGCAGCGCAAGGACGGCTATTTCTCCTGGCAGCTGCAGGCGATGGAAGGACCGGCGGACACTTCCGCAACGGCACTGATCTGTCTGGCCATACAGGAGGGCATCCGGACGAGGATGCTGCAGGGGGAAGCTTATCAGATCGTGCTGAATAAAGGGCTCCATGCACTGTCCAAATCGACGAAGAACGGAAGAGTTTACGATTGCCTTGGAGAATGCGAGGGCTTTGCCAGATACCCGCAGCAGTATGGGGCCTATCCATGGGCGCTTGGCGTGGTATTGATGCTAATGTGAGAGTGAGGACGGATATGATTATCATCAGGGTCATGGGCGGGCTGGGCAACCAGCTGCAGCAGTATGCGTTATATAAGAAACTGGAAAGTATGGGGAAAGAAGTCCGTCTGGACATTTCATGGTTTCAAAACGCCGATGTGCAGGAAAGTGTGCTGGCGGAGAGACGACTGGAGCTGGATGATCTGAACGGAATTTCCTGTCGCAGAGCCGCGCCGGAAGAAATAAGAGGCGTGCTCGGCAGGTTGTGGGAGGAAAAAGAGAACCCTCTTGCCAGAGTGAAAAGAAAGCTGCATCCGGCATCCGACCCCTGCTTTCTGGAGAGCGACATGTACCATGAGCAGATTTTCCAATTTGAGGATAAGTATCTGGCAGGATACTGGGCCTGTGAAAAATACTATGCGGATATTCTGGAAAAGCTGCGCCGGGAGATACGGTTTCCGGAAGAAAACGATTCTTTGGGCGGTCGGAATCAGGATATGATCCGCAGGATGCAGGAAACGGAGTCTGTCAGTGTGCATATCCGCAGAGGAGATTATCTCGATGCAGCGAACCGTCCAATCTTCGGAGGAATCAGCACGAAGGATTATTACCGGGCGGCTCTTGACTACATGAAAGAGAAATATCCACAGGCGGAATTTTTCTTTTTTTCGGATGATACGCCTTATGTCAGAGAGCATTACGGAGAAGAGGCGTGTGAGGTAATTGACTGGAATCAGGGAGAGAAAAGCATTTACGACATGATGCTGATGAGCCATTGTAAGCATAATATCTGTGCCAACAGCACCTTCAGCTTCTGGGGCGCGAGGCTGAATCCGAATGAATCGAAGATTACGATACGGCCTTCTATTCATAAAAATACGCAGATCTGTATTCCGGAGCAGATGAAAGAGCTCTGGGCGGGATGGACACTGATTACCCCGCAGGGGAAGCTTCTCTGACGGAGATTAACACGAGCTGTTTGCGCATAACAGAGACAGAGGTGAAAGTTTGGAAAAAAAAGCAACGGGAAAAATATCATTGGAAGAGTTTTTCTATTTTGGATTCTTTATTTTATTGTCCGTGACGAAGGGGCTTGGTTTTTATGACGGGCAGAAATTATTTCTTCTGCTGGTCATACCGGCATTCCTGTGTGTCCTTTGCAAGATTCTGATCACGCCCTATACGAGGCGGCAGTGGATTATTGTGACGCTTCTGCTTCTTCTGACGGGATTCGTCTATTTTCAGTCGGGAGAAAAGGGAATCCTTTTTACGATGTTTATGGTGCTTGGGATGAAGAATATTTCCATTCATAAGCTTATGCGGACGGGGCTTGTTGTCTGGTCGCTTTGCTCGGTTGTCCTCAGTGTTTTTTCTTTTTTCCGGCTGGAGCATACCATATACCGGGTTCATCAGAAAATGGGGCTCGGTCATATTTTCCGCTGGAGCCTGGGCTTTACCCATCCCAATATTCTGCATATTACTTATTTTATTCTGTGCGTTTTTATCGTTTATGAGCTGGCGGATCACTATGGTTTTAAGCATTTCCTGCTGCTTTCGATTGGAAATGCGCTGGTGTTTTTTTATTCGGTCAGCTTCACAGGATTCGGGATCGTGATGATTCTTCTGGCCGCCGGGCTTTATGTGCGGTTCCGGCCCAGATTCTGTCTGTGGGAAAAGGCTGTGGTAAATCTGGCGCTTCCGCTCTTCATCATGGTTTCTTTCGTACTGCCGCTGATTATGGCGGCGCAGTATGCAAAACAGCAGGTATCGCCGCTGATGCACAGTCTGGATCAGCTTTTCAATACGCGGATCGTCCTGGCAAGTCATTTTCTGCTGCCGGAGTTCATTACGCCTTTCGGAGCCAGAATTGCCAGTTTGGGTCTGCCGTCAGGCTCACTCGACAGCTCTTATATCTGGACATTTATCAATTACGGCTTCGTTCCGTTTTTTCTGCTGATGGCCGCTTACCTGATTCTGGTGGCTGATTACAGCCGGAAGCAGAAGACGCGGGAAGTTGTGATAATCGTCTGTTTTCTGATGGCCGGATTTACGGAGCAGCTTCTGTTTAATACTTCTTTTAAAAATATATCCCTGTTCTTTCTGGGAGAGCTTTTGTTCCGGCAGAAGGAAGGGGAAAAGGAATACGGTCTTTTTCCGGGACTGCGGCGGGAAGTCGGACTGCCTGCCCTGCGGTTTATGCCGGAACTGAAAAAGCATCTGACGGGCCTTGGGAAATCCGGCAGGAAGCAGATTCTTTCGGGAATTCTGGCCGGAGCGGTGTTTGGAATGATTCTGTGCGGCGTTTTCTATCGGGCGCCGAAGGGCTATGTCGTTCAGAGATTCTATACGGACGGTTTATTTGAAACATCGGTATATCCGGCGAGCGCGGAGGATCCTGCCTATGAAGGGTACCGTATCATGAATTATGTGGATGCGGATACGCCGATGCAGATTGTGGAAGGAAAAGCGGTGGCGCTGGAAACGGCGCGGTATTATACGGGAAGCGCGCTGATCGGCGGACTCTGCGGTTTCGGTCTGTATACGGGTTATCTGTGCCTGAGGGCCAGAAAAAAGGAAATGGAGCGGTTATGAAAGAAGATCTGAGGTATTGCACAATTTTAAAGACCAATATCAATGTCACGAGTATGGAGAAGACCATCCGTTATATTACGGAGAATCTGGAGGAACTGAAGGGGAATTATATCTGTGTCTCCAATGTTCATACGACGGTCATGTCCTATCGCGACAGGGATTATCGGAAGATACAGAACAGTGCGGCGATGGCGCTGCCGGACGGACAGCCATTGTCCATCGTGAGCCGCAGGCGGGGATTCCGCGATGCGGAAAGAGTTCCGGGGCCGGACCTGATGCCGGCGATCCTGAAGCTGTCGGTCGAAAAAGGCTATACCCATTACTTTTACGGCAGTTCGGAGCATACGCTGACGGAGCTGAGAAAGGCTCTGTTAAAAAAGTTTCCCGGCCTGCGGATCGCCGGCATGTATGCGCCTCCCTTCCGGCCTCTGACAGAAGAGGAGGATCGGCAGATCGTAGAGCGGATCAATGCGGCGAAGCCGGACTTTATCTGGGTGGCTCTTGGCGCGCCGAAACAGGAGATCTGGATGTATGAGCACAGAAACCGGGTGAACGGACTGATGCTCGGTGTCGGGGCGGCCTTTGACTTTATGGCCGGGACAGTGAAACGGGCGCCCATGTGGATGCAGAGGCTGTGTCTGGAATGGGTCTATCGGATCTCGCAGGACCCGAAGAGAATGCTTCCGCGGTATCTGAATACGAATTTTGCCTTTCTGTACCATACCTGCCGGGAAAGCATGGCGTTTGCGGGAAAATGCGGACAACGTCCGGCTGTAGGGGACGGGAAGCGGGCAGCCGCTGACACCGCGGGAGGCGGGAAGGGCAGGCTGCGGATTGCCATGATCGGTCACAAGCGGATTCCTTCCAGAGAAGGCGGCGTGGAGATCGTCGTCGAAGAGCTTTCCGTTCGTCTGGCGGCTATGGGTCATAAGGTGGACGCTTATAACAGGTATGGACATCATGTATCCGGGAAAAAATATGATGAGGAATACGGCCGGGGAGACAGAAAATATTATAAGGGAATCCGGGTCCGTATCGTTCCGACCTTTCGCAGCAGTAAGCTGAATGCGATTGTCTATTCTTTTCTTGCCACGCTGCGGGTGCTTTTTCTTCCCTATGATGTTATCCATTATCATGCGGAAGGTCCCTGCGCCATGCTGTGGCTGCCGAAGCTGTTCGGGAAAAGAGTCGTCGCAACGATTCACGGGCTGGACTGGCAGCGGGCCAAATGGGGAAATTTTGCTTCCGGAGTTTTAAAGTTCGGGGAAAGGATGGCGGCCAGATATGCGGATGAGGTCATTGTTCTTTCCGAAAACGTACAGAAATATTTTCGGGAGACTTACGGGAGAGAGACCGTCTTTATCTCTAACGGGATAACGCGCCCCGTACGGCAGCAGGCGGAGCTGATTACGGAGAAATTCGGTCTTCAGGAGAACGGGTATTTTCTCTTTCTGGCCAGAATCGTGCCGGAGAAGGGACTGCATTATCTGATCGAGGCCTTCCGGGAGATGTCTACGGATAAGAAGCTGGTGATTGCGGGCGGAAACAGCCATTCCGCGGAATATATGGAGAAAATTCACCGTATGGCGGCCGGGGATGAACGGATCGTCATGACGGATTTCGTGCAGGGACAGGTGCTGGCGGAGCTGTATTCCTCGGCGTATGCTTTCATCCTGCCAAGCGACGTGGAGGGAATGGCGATCAGCCTTCTGGAAGCCATGAGCTTTGGGAACTGCTGTCTGGTAAGCGATATCTGTGAAAATACGGAGGTCGTGGAGGATAAGGCGCTTACATTCCGGAAAGGAAATGTGAAGGACTTACGGAAGCGGATGGAATACCTGCTTCAAAATCCGGAAGTTGTGGAACAATATAAGAGGCAAAGCAGCGATTTTATCTGCCGTAAATATAACTGGGACGAGGTTGTGGAGCAGACACTGCGGATATACCGCGGGGGAGGGCGTCATGAAAATATTGCTGATCAATAAATTTCTGCATCCGAACGGCGGTTCCGAAACCTATCTTTTCGGGCTGGGGCAGCAGCTGCGGAAGCTGGGGCATGAGGTGCAGTATTTCGGTATGGAGCATGAGGGAAGAATCGTGGGTAACCGCGTGGAGAGCTATACATCCGACATGGATTTTCATTCGGGAAAGCTGAAAAAGCTTTTTTACCCGTTTAAAATTCTTTATTCTTTCGAAGCGAGGAAGAAGCTGCGGCCGGTTTTGCATGACTTTTGCCCGGATGTGGTGCATCTTAACAACATCAACTTCCAGCTGACGCCGTCCGTGATCGATGAAGTCAGGAATTTTGAGAAGAAACGGAAGAAAAAAATCCGGATCGTTTATACGGCCCACGATTACCAGTGGGTATGCCCGAATCATATGATGATGATACCCGCGACAGGAGCGCTCTGTTTTGCCTGCCGGGGCGGACATTTCGGAAACTGTACGAAGAACCGGTGTATTCACAATTCCGGACTCCGGAGTCTGCTTGGGACGCTGGAAGCGGATTTTTATAAGCTCCGCGGGACATACGGGAGGGTGGACACAATTATCTGTCCGAGCCTGTTCATGAAGAAACAGCTGGATACCGTTCCGCTGCTTGCACAGAAGACGGTCATGCTGCATAATTTTATGCCGGATATGGAAACAGGAGCGGAAGGGATGGGCGGAAAAACAGGACAGGCCGCGGGAAATGCGGGCAGCCGGGATGCCTGGGATATTTTGCAAAAACGCCTTCCGGAACGCTATGTTCTCTATTTCGGCCGTTTTTCCGAAGAAAAGGGCGTGAAGACTTTATTAAATGTATGTAAAAGGATGACAGATGTGTCATTTATTTTCGCGGGAACGGGACCCCTTGAAAAAGAGCTGTCACAGGTTTCCAATGTGCGCAATGTCGGCTTCGTCAGAGGCGGGGCCCTGCGGAGGCTGATTGAAGGCGCCGCTTTCACTCTGTATCCTTCCGAGTGGTATGAGAATTGTCCTTTTTCAGTGATGGAATCGCAGATCTACGGAACGCCGATGATTGCTTCCGATCTGGGAGGCATACCGGAGCTTCTGTCGGACGGTGTGACGGGCGAGCTCTTCCGGGCCGGCGACGAAGAAGCGCTTTATGAGAAAATTAAGAAGCTCTGGGAGCAGCCGCAGCTGTGTGAAAGCTACAAAGAGAACTGTAAAAATATAAAATTCGATACAAGCGAGGAATATTGTGGTAAAATAATAAAATGGGCTTATTAAAGCAGGCTCAGGAAAGCAGGATTTTTCATGGCGAGAAGAACGTTATACGGCACTGTGATCGTGACCTATCGGTGCAATGCCCGCTGTAATATGTGTGACTGCTTCCGCGATCCGACAAGGCCGGAGGAAGAGATCACCTTAGATGACATTAAGAAGCTGCCGGAAATGGCATTTACCAATATTACCGGGGGAGAGCCCTTTATCCGGCAGGATATTCCGGATATAGTGCGGGAGCTGTACAAAAAATCCGACAGAATTGTCATTTCTACGAACGGATACTTTACGGACCGCATCATTGCCCTTTGTAAGGAGTTCCCGAAGGTGGGAATCCGTATCAGTATCGAAGGCTTACAGGAGACGAATGACGCGATCAGAGGCATTCCCGACGGCTTTAACAGAGGTTATAAGACGTTGAAGACGTTGGTTGAAATGGGACATCCCGATGTTGGCTTTGGCATGACGGTACAGGATATGAACTGTGAGGATCTGGTGCCGCTTTACAATATCGCCAATGATATGGGAATGGAGTTTGCGACGGCGACCCTGCATAACTCTTTTTATTTCAGGAAGACGGATAATAAGATCGACGATAAATATAAAGTGGCGCAGAACTTTGAGAAGCTGATCAATGAGCTGCTGAAAAGTAAATCACCCAAGAAATGGTTCCGGGCCTATTTCAATCATGGCCTGATCAATTATATTTACGGCAATAAAAGGCTTCTGCCCTGCGATATGTCGAGGAACGCCTTCTTTATCGATCCGTTCTGCGATGTGATTCCCTGCAACGGCATGGAGAAAAAGGCTGTGATGGGCAATCTGCGCAGGCAGAGCTGGGACGAGCTGTGGAACTCGAAGCAGGCGGAGGAGGTGCGGAAATGCACGAGGAACTGTGACAGGAACTGCTGGATGATCGGAAGCGCGTCGCCGGCGATGCACAAATATATATGGGTGCCCGGCTGGTGGGTCATAAAGCATAAATTCTTAAAAGGCGGAAAGTACAGCCTGAAGGAGAATCGGTTTATATGAGATTTCTGTATATCGCGCCCCGCTGTCATAACAACCAGATGAGCATTTTAAAGGGCCTTGTGGAGCGGGGGCATGAAGTATGCTTCATCAGTCATTATCAGGGGCTTACGGAGGATTATTCTTATGTGAAGCCGGTGGTGCTGGGTTATTCGTCTCTCTATCGGATGATCGATTTCCTGTATGTGAAGGTGATCCGCAGGAAAGATCCCAATGCCGTGATCTTTAAAATCAGATATGGTTTTCCTTCCCGTCATAAGCTGAAGAGGCTGATACTGGATTTCCGGCCGGATGTGGTGATTCTGCGGGAAAAGTCCGTCTATTCGATCATGGCGTACCAGATCTGTAAAAAAGCGGGATATCCCTGCATTTTATATAATCAGAGCCCTTTGTGGTCAGAACCGGCGAAAACGGATCTTATGCACCGCATTGCGGACGGGATGACGCCGCCTGTGCGAATAACGCCGGTAATGGGCAGGCAGCTGCCCGGAACCTCAAGAAAGGCAAATGATTTCTTCGTGCCGTTCGTGGCGGAGCCGCAGACCGCACCGGAGGAGAGAGATTATCTGCCGGGCGGGATTTTTCGGATTCTCTGTATCGGCAAGTTTGAAGTTCGGAAAAATCATCTGATGCTTCTTTCCGTTGTGGAAAGACTGCATGAGAAGTATCCTCTTCATCTGATGATGATCGGGGAGACGGCCAATCCTTTTCATGAGGAGCAGCTTGCAAGGGTAAAGGAATATATAAAAACGCATCATATGGAGGATTATGCGGAGATTAAAACGAATCTGCCGAGAAAGGATATGGACGCGGAATATGCCGGGGCGGATCTGTTTGTGATTCCGAGCACCGGGGAGCCGGCTTCCGTATCGCAGTTAGAGGCGATGAGCTTTTCTCTTCCGGTGATCTGCAGCGATAAAAACGGCACTGCCTGTTATGTGGAGGATGGTGTTACGGGTTATCTGTTCCGGGATATGGATGAAGCGGACCTTCTCAAAAAGCTCGACAGGATGCTGTCGGAGAAGGACAGGATTCCGGAAATGGGGGCTGCGGGGTATCGGGCGGTCATGGAGAAATATGGATTTGACAGATATTATGACAGCGTGATGAAGGTTTTGGAGCGCATCAGGAAACAGCAGGGAGAATGAGGATGGAAACGAATAAAACGAGGACAGGCTGGATTGATGTATTGAAATTATTAGGTATCCTGGCAATTTTTGCCGGGCATCTTGGATTTGAGACAGGGTATCTGCATGATTTTGTATTTTGGTATCATGTGCCGCTGTTCTTTTTTGCATCCGGCATTTTCGCGGGAGGTCAGTCGGAAATGAAATTCGTGGATGCCGTAAAGAGGCGCTTTTCTCAGATTATGATTCCCTATTTCTTTCTGGTAATTCTCAATATGCTCCTGCTTGCCTTTACAACGGATCAGGATCTGATGACTTTTATCAGATACGGAAAGCAGTTCGTATGGGGAATCCGGAATCAGATGCCGGCCTCTTCCTTATGGTTTTTTTCCTGTATTTTCTGTACGTGGCTTCTTTTTGAAATATTGCGCAGGCTGTTAAAAAAGGACTTTCTGGTCATACCGGCGGCGGTCGTGATTTATTTTTTGTCCATTACCGTTTTCCCGCATCGGCCGGATCAGGAGCCCTCGTGGTTCTGGAATATCGATTCGGCCTGCTATTACCTGATTTATTACGCGTTCGGATACGCGCTGCGCTCGAAGCTGCTTGCGCCTCGCAGGGAAGCATATGGATTCAAAGGTTATCTTCGGCTGGCGGGAGCCGCTGTTCTGGCAGGATATGTGCTGTCTGTTTATTTTAAAGATGACAGAATCGGTGCATTCTTATATCGGACCGTTCCGGCCGTCGAGCTGATCTATCCCGTGGTGCAGGCGATGCTCATTATTTATCTGAATGTGATTCTGGCAAAGATCCTGGAGAGCTTCCGGCCGCTTTGTCTGGCAGGACAGGAGACGCTCTGGCTGTGCGGTAACGAAGCGATTGTGAAAAAAGCGCTGGAGGCCGCTGCGGGTATCGCAGGATGGCAGATACAAATTGTGGGGGCGCTCCCGGCGATTATCTATGCGTCGGTTATGGCGGTGATGATTCTGAAAGCTTTCCTGCCCGCGGAAAAGGCTCTGTATCAGAAATGCAGGCAGTATTTGATCAAATTGGGGATAAAATGGGCATGAAAAGAAAAATAAAAGACATTCTGGCGGCGGTGGTTTACTTTCTCTATGAGAAGGGGATTCTGCATAATACCATACGGGTGCATTCCATCGACGAAACGCTGGATGAGCTGATTAAGACGGAAAAGAGCATGGTGCGTTTCGGGGACGGCGAAATTCTGATGATAAAAGGCGGCAGTCTGGTGCTGCAGAAAGCATCCCCGGAGATTGGAGAAGGACTTTCGGAAATACTGGGGTATCAGTACGATGACCTGATGGTAACCATACCGGATGTTTTTGTATCGTTATCGGAGCACCGGAAGGAAAGCAGGCAGTTCTGGCGGGATCATCTGCTTTTCTGTCGGAAAGTATATCGGAGGTACTGTAATCCGGACCGTATTTACGGTTCTACTTTTCTGTCTCGCTGCTATTATTTTGTGGAAGATAAGAAGGACTGCGGCAGATGGTTTGCCAAAGTCAGGAAAATATGGGAAAATAAAGAAATTGTCGTAGTGGAGGGAAGCAGGACGCATAACGGAGTGGGAAATGATCTCCTCGATCCGGCAGCGGGAGTTGAGCGCATTATCTGTCCGCCGAGCGATGCCTACGGCGCGCTGGACCGGATTCTGGCGGCATGCGAACAATTCGATAAGAGTAAAATGTTTTTGATTTCGGCCGGCGTTGCGGCGAAATTTCTTGCGCTGGAGCTGTTTCGAAAGGGATACCGGGTTGTGGATATCGGGAATCTGGATATGGAATATGAGTGGTTTCTCCGGAAGGCGGACAGGAAGATTCCGTTAGAGAAACATGAGATCGTTGAAGAGGAAGCCAATCGGGCGGCAGGATATGATACCTACCTGCAGCAGATAAAGTACCGGATACAGGATACGGCATAATGGACAGGGCCGGGAGAAAGGATCGGAATGGGAAAGAAAGCGTCGGAAAGTTCGGATGATAAAAAAAACATGCTGTATAAGCTGGGATATATTTTTAATAAAAGAGATAAGAGAAAAGTCGCCATACTGTTAATCGCGGTTGTGATCGGAAGTATGCTGGAACTGCTGGGCGTCTCCATTTTCACGCCCTTCGTCAATATTATCATGCAGCCTTCGGTGATCCAGAATACCTGGTATCTGAAAGCCATTTATGATTTCTTTCATTTTCAGTCGTCCAAGGGATTTCTTGCCTTTCTTTCCGTCTGCATTATTTTTGTTTATCTTGCGAAAAATATTTATCTGATTCTGGAAAAAAGTCAGGTGTTCAGGTTTTCCTATGACACGCAGATGCGCCTGTCCACACAGCTTCTGGTGACTTATATGAAGGCGCCCTATACCTTTCATCTGAATCAGAATCTGGCGACTCTGCAGAGAAGTTTGCAGGAGGATACGACTTATTTTATGCAGGTCATTCTCTATTGCTTCGAGCTGGTCGCGGAGGTTGTAACCTGTCTGGTGATCGGCATTTTCCTTCTTGTTGTCAGCAAGTCCATTACGGTGATTGTGGTCGGGCTGCTTGCCCTGTGTATCGGCCTGTTTCTTTTTATCAGTAGAAAATATACCGGAAAGCTCGGACGGGATAATCAGGTATGCAAGGGTAAGGTTTATCAGTGGATGAATCAGGCGCTTGGCGGCATAAAGGAAATTAAGATTCTCAACAGGGAAAAATATTTCAGCGATAAATATCAGGGTTATGCTGCGAAGCACGCAAGAGGTTTAAGGATCAGCAGAATCATTGCGGTGCTGCCCAAGTATATTGTGGAATCGGTCTGCATGACAGGACTTTTGCTGGCGATTATCGTCAAAATGTTTCTGGGAGAAGCGGAGATCATCTATTATATTCCGCAGCTTGCGGTTTTTGCGGTAGCGGCGCTCCGTCTGATGCCCAGTGTTGGTAAGATTAACGAATACACGACCAATATTCTGTATGCGCTCCCGTCGGTCGATCTGATTTATCATGACTTGAAAGCCATCGAATCTTATTCGGAAAAACAGGATGAGGAGAAGGTGGAGAAATGGCTGTTACAGGAAAAAATTCATGTGGAGAACGTAACGTACGCGTATCCGGGAATGGAAGAAGCTGTGCTGCGCAATGTGGATTTTATCATACCGAAAGGGAAGACCGTGGCATTTATCGGAAGCTCCGGAGCGGGAAAGACGACGATGGTGGATATTATTCTGGGACTGCTGGAGCCGCAGCAGGGCAGAATCATGGCGGACGGACTGAATGTGCATGAAAAGCCCAAAACCTTTCATACACAGGTCGGATATATTCCGCAGGTGATTTATCTGTCGGATGACACGATCCGGAATAATATCGCGTTCGGAATCGAGGAAGGCGCGGTGAAGGAAGAGGCGGTTCTGGCGGCGGTGGAGAAGGCGCAGCTGACGGAGTTTGTGGAAAGCCTGCCCAATGGTCTGGATACGGTGGTTGGTGACCGGGGTGTCAGATTGTCGGGAGGACAGAGACAGCGCATCGGAATTGCGCGGGCTCTGTATCATGATCCGGAAATACTGGTTCTGGACGAGGCGACCTCCGCGCTGGATAATGATACCGAAGCCGCGGTTATGGAAGCGATCGAGCACCTGCAGGGAATGAAAACGATGATCATCATTGCCCACCGGCTGACGACGATCAGAAATGTGGATGTGATCTATGAAGTGGCGGACGGAAAGGTAATCGGGAAGAGTAAGCAGGAAGTATTTGAGGAATCATAATGTCGGAACGGGGAAGCGGGTTTCAACTGAATAGAAAGCAGAAGGAGGGACTGCTTTATCTGCTGCTGTTTCTCCTGTCCGTGATTCTGTTATGGTTTCCGGGACGGGCGGACTGCTATCTGATCGACGACAGCTATACTTATATGGAAATCACGAGCCGGATGGAGGGCGTTATGCCGGTTTATCCGTTCTTTCTGTATGGGAACCGGCTGTTGTTCGGAGAAGATTGCTATCTGAGGGCCGTCGTGCTGGAACAGACGGTCTTTGCGGCTTTTTGTGTGCTTCTTTTTATTCGGATGCTGAGAAAAAGATTTCAGCTGAATGTCTGGGAGACCGGTGTCTGTCTTCTGCTGGCGCTTCTGCCGTTTACGGCCGATATGCCGGAAACGATGGTAAATCGCGAGATTCTGACAGAGGGCATCGCCTATGCCGCATACTATCTGTTTGCGGCGGCCTTTTTGCAGACGGTGTGGCGTAAAAGCGTTAAGTGGTATGGCATTCTGTGGGCGGTAACGCTTATGATATCCGCGATCCGCTCACAGCTGCAGATTCTCTTTATTGCCTGCGGCGCGGCGTGTATCTATGTGGCCGTACTGCGGAAAGGGAACGGAAACCGGCGGAAAATACCACTGCGTCTGCTCATTGGGCTGGCAGGGTGTCTGCTTACCGTACCGGCCGGAGTTTTTATGACTTCCCGGATCAGCATCCTGCATAACAGCGTGGCGGAGAAGATGAGTCTTTACCGGGATGCGGAGGCGGAGAGCGCCGTCGATGCGGCAAAGCAGGAGGTTTTGGAAGAAGCGGAAACTGACGTGGCGGAGGAGCCTGTAACGCAGGAGGCTGAGAATGAGCCGCCCCAGGCAGTTCCGGAGCCGAAAACGAGTCAGTATGTTACGCTGATTTTTAACAAGGGAATTTATGAGGCGGATTACGAGGATTATCGGCTGTTTGAAGACGAAAAGCTGCAGAATCTGTTTCTGCGTATTTATGAAAGCATCGACAGGGAGCAATGCCGGTATGCCTATGCGCGTTCCGGACTCTGGATGTGGAAGGATCTGGTTAAAAGCGCGGCCGCCGGGGTGGCATGTATCGATGCGCAGGCGGCATTTTATGCCGAAGAATGTCCTGAGGTCTATCAAAGCGGCAGCTATTCCGATATTCGCAGCCGCAATCAGATTGTGATTGGCCTGACCCTGATCAAAGCGCATTTTGGAAGATTTCTTTACCATACGCTGATGCTTTTGCCGCAGGCATTTGTCAGCACTGTTTTCTTCCAGATAGAAAGATTCTATCTGCTGTGCCATCTGATTACGCTGTTTTTGTATCTGTCCGCGATCGTGCTGACGGTCTGGGCATATCGTGACCGGAAGGCGGAGAGGGCCTGCGGAGAGTTTATGTGTTCCGTGCTTGGCATCAATCTGGTTCTGGTTATTGTGATATCGGTGGTTTTCTTCGGACAGAAGCGGTATTTGTTTTATAATTTCGGGCTTTTCTATATCGCGTATTTTCTGCTGTTGCTGCAGGCATGGAAGCAGTATGGAAAGGCGTTTTTCCTGGCGAAAATGAGAGGGAAGGCGAATCGGGAAGACCGAAAAGGAGACGGGAGCGTATAAACGGTATATGAATCGGAAAAAAGCGAAAGTATTGATTATCATTCCGGCTTATAACGAGTCGGAAAATATTAAACAGGTCATTGACAGGCTGACAGAAAGCAGAGCAGTCGGGGAGACAGCATGCGATTATCTGATCGTCAATGACGGTTCTACGGATGATACGCTGAAAATATGCGAAGAACAACATTTTCAGTATCTGAATCTGCCCATTAATCTGGGAATCGGGGGAGCTGTACAGGCCGGCTATGTGTACGCCCATAAATGCGGATATGATATTGCCGTACAGATGGATGGAGACGGTCAGCACGATATCGCGTATCTGGAGGATATGCTGCAGCCACTTCTGTCCGATGAAGCGGATGTGGTGATCGGTTCCCGGTTTCTCAAAAAGGAAGGTTTCCAGTCCTCTTTCGCAAGGCGGACGGGCAGCAAAATCCTGAGCCTGCTTATCCGAATGACGACAGGAAAAAAGGTTCTTGATGTGACGAGCGGATATCGCGCGGTGAACAGCAGATTTATCGACGTCTATTCAGGAGACTATCCGACCGATTTTCCGGAACCGGAAGCCATCGTTACCGCAGTCATGTACGGAGGGCGGGTAAAAGAGGTTCCGGTCAGGATGAAGGCCAGAGAAGGCGGTAAAAGCTCGATTACCTTCCGGAAATCCATTTACTATATGGTTAAGGTCACGCTGGCGATTCTTGTCTGTCGTTTAAGCTATGGATTTCGGAGAGATAAAGTAAAAGAAAGGGGAAGCCTTGGGAAATGATTCCTTCGACGTTGAGAATGACACTGATTCTGGCGGTCATCTGCTATTTTGTGATTATTTTATATTTTCTGAAACAGCGGGCCCTGAGTTTGAAATATACGCTTCTGTGGCTTCTGGCCGGCGTGGTGATGGGAGTTCTCGTGGTATTTCCGGAGCTTCTTGTAATATTGATTCATCTGTTCGGCATAGAGGATAACATGAACGGGCTCTTCATTATGTGTATCGCGTTCATGCTGATGATTCTGATGGCGCTTACTTCCATCGTCTCCAGACTGGACAGAAAGGTCAGAAGGCTTGTGCAGGAGATGGGGGTTCTGGAGAAGAAGGTGCGGGAGCTGGAAGAGCGTTTGAGCGGGGAACGGGCGGATGAAGAATGAGAAACGCAATGAATATATGGATTTCCTGAAAGGATTCGCAATCCTTACGGTGGTCGTCGGACACAGTATATCGGATATCCCCGGAGCGAATCTGCTTTTTCAACTGATTTATTCATTTCATATGCCGCTTCTGTTTTTCATCTCTGCCTGGATTGAGGAGCAGAATCGGGAAAAATATCTGTCCTGCGGAGGGAAGATGCTGTGCAGAAGGGCTTCGGAGCTTTTGCTGCCCTATGTGAGCTGGATGATTTTATATGAGTTATTTGCGGGGAACTTATATCAGTCGATTGCGCAGAAGGGGATATTTTTGAAATTATTGGGATATGAGCAGAGCGGCCTGTGGTTTTTTCCGGTATTATACGGAATGAAAATCCTGCATTTTCTGTATTGGCGTCTGCGGCAAAGAGTGGGCGGACAAACGCTTCCCGGTGATATTCTGATATGCGCTCTGCTTGGAATACTGCTTGTCTGTGCTGCCGTAATAACAAGGCATCCTTATGTGATCAATATGCTGAGTTATGCGATTGTGTATCTGTCTGCTGTGATCATAGTGGATCATGAGATTCTGCAGAGGCTGCTTTGTACGGAATGGGCGGCGGCGGGCGCGCTGCTGCTGTATCTTTTGCTGTTTTCCCGTTTTTCCTTTTATGATACGGGATGGATGACACAGGTGATCAGAATGGGAACCTCGTTATGCGTGATCGCATGGTGCTGCAAATTTCAATCGGTGTGGAAGAAGAACAGAGGCAGCAGGATTCTATGCATCATGGGATGCCATTCGCTGGCAATTTATGTTCTGCATGGCTTTTTCCAGGATTATAAATATTATCTGGGTCAGCTGGAATCCGGATCGCTGCTTGCGGCAGCGGCTTTTCTGGCGGCATTTGCCGTAGCGGGAGTCTGCATGCTGATCGAGGAAATGATGAAGAATTCTTCGTGGCTGCATAAGGTTCTGTTCGGGAAATAGGATCTGAACGAAGAAGGACGAAAAGGAAGCGGCAGGAAGGAATCAGTTAAAATAAAATGAAAAGGGACAGGGATGGAAAAAACGATTGATATGAACCATAAAAAGATATTAATTACCGGATTCTCCGGCTTCGTGGCAAGGCATTTTGTCGATTATCTGAGTACCCTGCGGATTGATGTGGAAATTTACGGGATCGATATCAGAGAGCCGGCCTATGACATAAACAGCCATCTTCCCCATCTTAAAATAGATTTCAGAATACTGGATATGACGCGGATTGAAGAACTGGCTGACCTGTTTCGGGAATTTATGCCGGATTATATTCTGCACCTTGCGGCATACAGCAGCGTTGCGTACAGCTGGGTGAATCCGACGGAAAGCTTTATGAATAACAGCAATATCTTTCTGAATCTGATTCAGACCGTGCAGGAGCATAATCCGGAGTGCAGAGTATTATCGGTCGGTTCGTCCGAGGAATACGGCAATGTGGAGCGGGATAACCTGCCGCTTCGGGAGAACCAGCAGCTGCATCCGGTCAGCCCCTATGCCGTAGCAAGAGTTTCTCAGGAGATGCTCTCAAAGATTTTCGCGGAGGCTTTCGGACTGAATATCATTCTGACCAGATCCTTTAATCATATCGGGCCGCGGCAGGATGACCGCTTTGCGATACCGAGTTTTATCAAACGAATTCTGGATATTAAAAGAACGGGGATGGAACAGGGAGAGATCGAGACAGGGGATATTACGGTGGTCCGGGATTTCGTGGATGTCCGGGATGTGGTGCGGGCATACTATCTGCTTCTTTTAAAGGGAAAATCCGGAGAAGTATATAATATCTGCTCAGGGAAGGGCATTTCCCTGAAAGAAATCATTGGGTTGATCGCAAAACAGGCCGGCATATTGGTGACTACCAGGACGAATCCGGCGTTTGTCAGACCCCGCGACAATCCGATGATCGTCGGTTCTCCCTTTAAAATCGAATCCGAACTGGGATGGAAACCCGAAATCGAGATTCAGGAAACGATACGGGATATGATAGAATATCAGATATGATAAAAAATTCCTGAAAGGAGCATGGCCCGGATATGGAAAAAACAGCGATTGATTTATTATGGGTCCGGCCGGGAAAGGTCGGCGGTACGGAATCTTATATCAGAAACCTGCTCGACGCGTTTCTGGAACTGGAAGAGGATTTTGATTTTACCCTGTTGGTTTCTCTGGATAATGCGGATACGTTCCGGAAATACGAAAAGGATAAGCGGTATCATCTTCTGACAGCCAATGTGGAATCGAAAAATATCGCGAAGAGGATTCTATGGCAGAATCTGTTTCAGAACCGTCTGCTGCGCAGGCATGGCTTCCGGAAGTGTTTTGAGCCGGTATACTGCAAGCCCTGGCTGAATGGAGGCATTCAGTATACCTGCGTGATCTTCGATTTACAGGCATACCATTATCCGGATTATCATCCTTTTCATGAAGTAGCGTACTCCAGGCTGTGTTGGCGGATGGATGTTATGAACGCGGCGAGGATTATGACGACCTCAAACTGGGTGAAAAAGGATATCGAAGAGAAATACGGAAGAAAAGACATCAGTGTCATTTATGTGCCGATTCTGATCAAAGAGAGCGAGATCGTGGATTTTGAACGGCTTCGGGAGAAATACGGCATTGAGAGAGGGCAGTTTTTTTACACGGTATGTCAGATGATACCGCATAAGAATCTGCAGACGCTGATTTGTGTGATGGAAAAAATCGTGCAGGCCGGGAAGGAAGGCAGGCCCTATGACCTGCCGGGCAGACTGGTGATCAGCGGCGTGAACGGCAATGCTTCGGAGGAGCTGAAGAAACAGATTCGGGAAAAGGGACTGCAGGATGCGGTGATTCTGACAGGATTTGTCAGCAATGAGGAGCGCAATACCCTGTATCAGAGCTGTCATACCTTTTTGTTTCCCAGTATTTTTGAAGGATTCGGAATGCCTCCGCTTGAGGCGATGCTTTTTAAAACGCGCGTCATTACGACAAGATGCGCATCGATTCCGGAAGTGACGCAGGGAAAGGCGGTCTATGTGGACGATCCGTTCAGCGCCGATGAGTGGATCGGGAAGCTTTTAGAGGAGACGGAACCGAAAACAGTTGATTTCAGTGTATACGATCCGGAAACGATTTCAAAGAAATATCTGCAGTTTTTGAAGGAACCCATATGGAAAAGAAAATAAGCGTTATACTGGTAAATTATAACGGCGGGAAATATAATGAGGCCTGCATCGATTCTCTGAGACGGAGCATGGATTTCAATAACGAATTTGAAGTCCGTCTGCAGATTATCGTTGTGGACAACGCTTCTACGGACGGTTCGGTCAGGGCGCTGCGGGAAAAGTACGGCAGTCAGATTGAACTGATTGAGTCGGCGGAAAATGAAGGATTTTCCGCGGCCAATAACAGGGGCATTCTGCGTGCGAAACAATGGGGCGCGGATTTTGTGCTGCTGCTCAATAATGATACGGAAATTGCGCCGGATATGATAAAATATTTATTGGAATGCGCGGACCGGTATCCTCAGAGTGTGATCGTCCCGAAAATCTACTACAGCGGTGACAGAAAGCGCCTCTGGTTTGCCGGCGGAAGCGTTTCGTCCGTCGTCAGAAAAATCAGCCACGACGGCCTTGACCAGATCGATGAGGGGCAGTTTGACCGGGAAAGACAGATTCCATTCGCGACAGGCTGCTGTCTGTTTATTCCGGCAAAGGCGCTGGAACGGGCAGGACTGCTGGATGAAAGGTTTTTCCTGTATTATGAAGATGTGGAATACAGCTTCCGTTTACAGAAGAATGGCATTTCCATCCGTTACTGTCCGGAGGCATATCTGTATCATAAAGTAGGGGCCAGCTCCAAAGGGGAAGACAGCGCTCTGTGCGCTTATTATATTTCAAGAAACTGGCTGTTGTGCAGCCGGGAACACATGGGCAAAAGATTCTGGCTTTTTCTGTTGTATTATATTCCAAACCGGGCCGCGTGCTGTATGCTCTGGCTTTTTCGGGGAAAGCCGCAGCTTGTGAAGGCGGCGCTTTTGGGCATGCGGGATTATGCCCGGCGCAGGTTTGGAAAAACGGCATATTTCGGGTGAGATGGAATTGCGGAGGAACAGGAATATATTATGGTAAATGAACTCAGGAAAGTAAAGGATGTCTGGAATAAATGTCAGTTTATTCTGACAAAACAGCAGAAGAAGATCGGTATACTGGTTTTTGGGATGACGCTGCTTGGCGCGGTTGTGGAAATGCTTGGCGTATCGGTGATTATCCCGTTTGTGCAGATTATGATATTGCCGGAGCAGCTGATGGAGAACCGGTATTTTGCGCCCGTTCTGGAGTGGTTTCATATCACTTCTTCCGGGCAGGTGATCGTTTTGCTCGGAATAGCGATCGCATTAGTATATGTGATAAAGAATGCCTATCTTGTGCTGCTGTCCTATTGCAGAATCCGGTATTCGACGAAGGTACAGAGGGAACTGAGCATTTTGACGATGGAATCCTATATGAAAAGAGGATATCTGTTCTTTACGCAGGCCAATGTGGGAGATCTGCAAAGGGGTATTATCGATGATGTGGAGGGAGTATATCAGATCATCTTCCATTTCTTTCGTATGGCAACGGAACTTCTGGCCACTGCCGCGATTGTCATCTTTATCATTTTTACGGACTGGCTGATGGCGCTCTGCGTCATTGTCGTTGCTCTTCTTTGCGTGTTGATTATCTTTTTCGGATTTCGCAGACCGATGCAGGAGCTTGGTTCAAAATTCTGGGAGAGCAACGGAGAAATGAAAAAGTATTCGCTGCAGGCATTTCAGGGAAGTAAAGAAATTCTGGCCATGAACAGACAGAGCTTTTTTATCAACCGCTACAGGGAAGAACTGGAGCGGCGGCAGAAAGCGCAGATCGGGCAGACCGTGGCGGTGGAAAGCCCCGCCTATGTGATCGAGGCGGTATGCGTGGCCGGTCTGATTCTTGCGGTGAGCATGCGGTTGTATTTCGGAATGGATGCGATCTCCTTTATTCCCAAACTGGCATCCTTTGCGATCGGCGCGTTTCGGATTCTTCCTTCTCTTGGCAGAGTGACCAGCAGTTTTACCCAGTTTGTGTACTTCGTTCCCGCCTTAAACTGCGCGTATGAGAATCTGAAGGAAGTCAGACAGCTGGAGCAGGAGAGGAAGGAAGAGGAGGAAACAGTGAATGCTTCCGGAATGGCGGCATGTGGAAAACAGTATGAGGGAGAAGGGGATGCATATCTGACAATAGAAAATCTCCACTGGAAATATCCGGGGGCGGAGAAGGAAGTTTTAAACGGTATCGATATCCGGATTGAGAAAGGCTCCTCCGTTGCCATTATCGGACATTCCGGCGCCGGCAAAACGACGCTGGCGGATGTAATACTGGGGCTATACCGACCCAGACAGGGCTGTGTCAGACTGGAAGGAAAGGACATCCGTACCATGCCCGATGCGTGGTGCAGATATGTGGGATATATTCCCCAGATGGTCTATTTGATGGACGATACGATTCGCAATAATGTGGCCTTCGGGGTTGCCGGGCCCGACGACGATGATGTCTGGAAGGCTTTGGAGCAGGCGCAGCTGAAGGACTTTGTCGAGGGACTGCCCGATGGCCTGGATACGATTGTAGGCGACAGGGGTATCCGGTTTTCAGGCGGACAGAGGCAGAGAGTGGCGATTGCCAGAGCCCTGTATTATAATCCCCCGATACTGGTTCTGGATGAAGCGACTTCGGCATTGGATACGGAGACGGAGACGGCGGTGGTCAACGCGATCAATGCCCTGCAGGGAGAAAAAACGCTGATTATCGTTGCGCATCGGCTTACGACGATAGAGAACTGTGATGTCATTTATGAAATTACGGAAGGAAAGGCGGTTAAAAGAGAGAAAAGAGATATTTTACAGCCGTCGGTTTGATAATTGAAAGCAAAGATGATATAATATGCGCAAAAGAAACCAGTTATGATAAAAGAGATCGATAAGGATGATACGGAATCGTGTTTACGCTGGAGAAGGAAACTGTTTTAAAAGATTATACGGCGCTGAAAAAAATCGCGCATTTGTATATAAAACATAAAAAGTATGAAAAAGCGTTGAGAACGCTTTTTGCGGCATGCGGGGTAATGTATACATGCAACCAGATTTATTGTGATGATGAAATAGAAGAGTATGTAAAGCAGATTGCCGGAGAGGTCTGTCAGGCTCCGGAAAAATACGCGCCGGGAAAGAAAGTCATGTTTTATGATGGTTTCGGCAATGACAGGCGGGGACTGGCTGTCATATACTTAAAGGCGTTGCTGGATGCGGGATATGATATTATTTATGTGACTTATGAGAAGCTGCGGCATTCTATCGGAGAGATCCGGAAGCTGCTCGATGAGAAGCAGATGATTTATATCAGACAGTATCATTTCATAGACCAGATGCGGGAGCTGAACCGCATTGCGGCGAATTCCGGAGCATCTGCGGTTTTATTGTATATGTATCCGGATGATGTGGTGGGAGTCGGGGTGTTTTCTCTTTATGAAGGAAAACTGGAACGATATCTGATTAATCTGACAGATCATGCCTTCTGGATTGGAAAATCCGCATTGGATTATACGATTGAATACAGAAGCTACGGAGCCATCGTTTCGTACGAAAAAAGGAAGATTGAAAAAGAGCGGATTCATATGCTGCCCTTTTATCCTCATATCAGACAGGAGGCGTTTGACGGGCTGGCCTTTGATACGGTCGGAAAGAAAATGATTTTTTCCGGCGGATCATTATATAAGACGTTCGGAGAAGACGGTCTGTATTATAAAATGATGGAAGAAATTCTGCGGATGGCGCCGGAGGTCATATTTTATTACGCGGGTGAGGGAGATACGACGAGATTAAACCGTCTGGCGTCAAAGTACCCTGGCCGGGTGTTTTACAGCGGAGAGCGGAAAGATTTTTATGAAGTGATTAAAAGATGTTATCTATATATTTCGACTTATCCCTATTTCGGCGGATTGATGACGCAGTATGCGCTGGCGGCAGGCAAGCTTCCGATCACGTTAAACAGTGAGAAGACGGTTGGGGAACAGACGGCGGAGGTATCGGACGCGTGGTTTTTCGAAACGAAAGAGGAAATGCTGTCCGCGGTGAAAAGATACATCGTTGAGCCCTCTTACCTGCGGGAACAGGAGAAAAAAGTAAGGAATTCCATTATTTCACCGGACGGATTCGCAAAAGAGCTGCATGCCATTCTGGAAGTACAAAGAAGCAGTATTCCGGTTCGCTGGAAGCCGTTAAATACGGACGGGATACAGAGGGTGAGTCTGGAGAATATGAACAGGGAGAAGTACAGGGGGCTTTTCTGCCGGGTACGGACTCCGTTTTTATTCCTGAGATTTCCGATGAAATTTATCGGCGGATTGTGTTATAATATTACGCAGTATAAAACGAAAGGAAGACAGGGATGGATATTCAGGAAATGATATTTGAGATCAAGGGCGATGAACAGGGCAGCCTTGTGCCAATGGAATCGCTGAGAAATATCCCTTTTGACATAAAGAGAATTTATTATATAACGAATACAAAGCAGGGAGTTGTCAGAGGACATCATGCGCACAGGGAATTGAAGCAGGTTCTTGTATGCGTGCATGGCTCCTGTAAGATCAGTCTGGACGACGGCACCGAAAAAAAAGAGGTGGTATTGGACCAGTATAATAAAGGAATTTATCTGGATTCCGTTCTGTGGAGAACCATGTATGATTTTTCGCCGGATGCCGTGCTTCTGGTTCTGGCTTCCACATTATATGACGAGTCCGATTACATAAGGGATTATGATGAGTTTCTGAGTTATATCAAAACC
>CALDLG010000217.1 GCA_937910785.1 uncultured Lachnospiraceae bacterium
GGGAACGGTTATTGATATCGGAGCCAACATTGGAAATCACAGCATTTATTTTTTAAAAGAGTGCGGAGCCGGGAAGGTGATAGCATTTGAGCCTGTAGCGGAAACCTTTCATATTTTGAAAAAAAATATAGAGATAAATGGACTGGAAAGCAGAGCGGTTCTTTATAATTGCGGGGTAGGCGAGACGCGTTCGAAGGCAGCCTATAAAGAATATGACCTGAATAATATCGGAGGAACAACCTTATATGACACGATGGATGGCAGTATTGAAATCTGTTCCATTGATGAGCTGGAACTGGAAGAAAATATCGTGCTGATAAAGGTAGATGTAGAAGGATATGAAGAGAAAGTAATAAAAGGAGCGTTGAAAACAATTAGAAAAAATAAACCTGTTATTATGCTGGAGGCTTGGGACAGGTCTGATACGATAGAGAACATTATTATGATTTTATCTGATATTGGATATGAATTTCAGTTTATTGAAGCGGAGAATTATATTTTTTACTGCAAAGAGTGAAAAGGATTATGGAATATGCAGAAGGTGTAGTGGAGTAAAACATTATGCGGAATGAAAAGGAAAACAGAAATATTCTTTTTACGGGTGCGATTACAATGGCAGAGGAAACGATCTGGATATCGCTTCTGGAAATGAATGGACTCGTGAAGATCAACGTGAATACCGGTGATGTACAATTTGTTGATTGTTTTAAAGATGAGAAGTATGACTATCAGTTACATACACAGATTATATCTTACCGGAATAAGTTATTTTTTGTGCCCTGGAATGCTGAAAACATTGCGGTTTATGATATAAGAAAAGGAGAACTGCGGAATGTTTCAGGCTATCGATTTGAAAAGAAAGGATATTTTGCAGCAGGCCTGGTAAATGGTGCAGACTTATATCTTGTATCGGCAGTATCTGTTCAGATCATACGGATTGATATGGATTCTGAGAAAATTGTAGATGTATATGAGCTGGAGCATTTCTTTGAGGAAGAGCCGGTCTGTCTGATTCCGCCAATGAAAATCAACAACAGTATATGGAAAATATCCGAGGATAAAAACGAGGCTTGGAAATTCGATTTGCAAAGCGGAAAGTATATGAAATGTGAGCATACATTTTGCGATGGTAAAATGATTGCGGGATGTAGGGGAAAAGACTGTATATGGATTATAGGGGATAACAACAGATTATATCAATTATCGAAAGAATGCCGGTATATGGCGCAATATGATATCGAACCGGTCATCCGCCGGGCGTTGCAGTCGGAAAAGCCGGAATGGATAAAATGCATATGCTCTGAGCATGTTTTGTCTGTTATTTTTTATGACAGAAACTGTATGTTTAAAATTCCTCTTGTGGAAGGTATTCCCGTTATTAAAGAATATAAATATATAAAGTTTGATTCTGCCTTTTTCCCGGATAATTACGATAACCTGGTCATTATGCTGAATAACAGGGCTCTGATGATGGAAGATGAAGAAGAAAAAGAAGTTACTTTTCATGTCGATCATGTTTTCTTTACAGATATGCTTTTGAAAAATGGAAACAGGATAAAAGAGACAGAGAGTTATGGAGCAGGGCTGAACCGGTATCTGGAGAATTTATGCGGTGACAGGGCGGATGTGCTTCCGACAGGAGCTCATAACGGAGGAACTGCAGGTAAAAGAATTTTTGACAGCGTAAAGGAAGGTTAGTACCGATGGAAAAGTATATTGTATTGTTTGGAGCAGGCATGAATGGTCAGCACATCTGGGGTGAAGTGAGAGCGCGGTTTCCTGAGATACCGCTTCTATTTTGCGATAATAGCAGTGAAAAACAGAAAACACAATACAATGGCACAGACATAGTGGATTTTCAAAGCCTGTTAGAGCTTTATAAGAATGAGCAGATAGACAGAATTATATTGACGATGTCATACGAAAGGGAAATTCTGCACCAGTGTGTATCAGGCGGAATAGATGTAAAGGATCTCTGCTATTGGGAAGAGACATATCATATGCCGAGATTTATCGGGGAAAAGTACAGGAAAGAGATCTATGCTCAGGATGGGGAAGAGATTTTTTTGAAAGAATTGTTCGATCAGAAAAAGAAGGGGACGTATGTTGATATCGGAGCCAATCATCCTTTTCGCTTTTCCAATACAAATTGGGCATATGTAAGAGGCTGGAGAGGCATTAATATCGAACCGGATCTGGTTAATTATGAGCTTTTAAAACATATCAGAAAAGAGGATATCAATCTAAACTGTGGTATCTCGGATAAAGAAACGCAGTTAGATTATTATGTATTTCGGGAGAATGCTCTGAACACGTTCTGTGAGGATGAAATTGAAAACAGAGATAACATAATAGAAATCCGTAAGATTCCGGTAAGGCGTATGGATTCCGTCCTGAGAGAGTATGATATTCATGAGATTGATTATATCGATATTGACGTAGAAGGAATGGAGTTGCAGGTATTAAATTCGATTGACTGGGAAAGCGTCAATATACGCTGTATATTACTTGAACAGAAAGCCCTTTCATTATATGGGGTCCTGGAGAGTGAGGCGTGCAAACTGCTTCGGACGAAAGGGTATATACCGGTAAACAAGTATAACAGAACGGTAATTTATATTCCCGAATGACAGGAGCATGAAAGCAGGAGGAGAGAAGCAGAGATGAAGATAGCCACACTACTGTTTACATATAACAGGAGTCACCATACGGAGCGAACGATAGAAGGATTGAAAAACAATACGGTATTGCCTCAGAAATTGTATGTTTTTCAGGATGGACTGAAAGAAGGAATGGATGATTCCGAATGGAAAAAAGTAAACAGGCTGATCAACAGCATAGACTGGTGTGATAAGGAAATCATTGTTTCACAATGTAATAAAGGATTAGCTGAGTCGATTGTGTCGGGTATCAACTATGCCTTTCGCGATTATGATGCGGTTATTGTTCTGGAAGATGACTGTGTAGCAACCTCTAATTTTATGAGTTTTATGCAGCAATGTTTTGAAAAGTACCAGGATAACAGGGAAGTGTATTCCGTAAGCGGATACAGTTATCCATTTCATTTGAAAAAGGTACAGTATGATATCTATGGGTGTGGACGTATTTCTTCCTGGGGGTGGGGAACCTGGAAAGACAGATGGAATATTTTCGAGAAAGATTATGAAATTGTTAAAAAGATGAAAAAGAATCCGGAGGATTCCGTAAAGCTTGCAATGTGGGGAAGGGATCTGGAAGAGATGCTGGCGGGAAATGTCAGAGGGGACCTGGATTCCTGGGCGGTATTCTGGGCTTTGAATATCATCGCAAGGGAAGGAATCTGTATAAATCCTTATGAATCATTGATTACCAATATTGGAACGGATGGTTCGGGAGTTCATTGCAGTACGACAGATAAATATAAAGTAGATTTGATTGATGAAAAAAAAGAGGATTTTTCTCTGCCTGATAAGATTGATATTTTAGATGAAACCAGAGAGGCTTTTGCGCCATTATATGGAAGTTATACCGCGGTCAGCAGGGAAGATGCGGCAAAAGAAACGATATTGCTTTACGGACTCGGATATTATTTTAAACAAAATGAAAAGAAAGTAAATGAACAGTACAATATCAGGGCTTTTGTTGACAGAAGAAAGCGAGGATGGTTTGCCGGCAAAAAAATAATAAAAGCAAATGAGATCAGCAGTTATGATTATGATAAAATTCTGGTGATGATTCAAGATGCGAAGGAATGTGACAGTATCGTCAAAAACCTGATAGAACAGGGAATTGATGGCAAAAAAATAATGACAGGCCGCAGCTTTTGCGAAGGTGGGAAACTGATTGACGGACAGCAGTCTGTAGGAGAAGCAATACAGGTAAAGGCTAACAGGCTGGACAGAGGATTCGAAAGATACCAGACGGAATTTGAAGAAAAGGCATTGAATGTTCTGCGCAGTGGATGGTATGTATTGGGAAAAGAAGTAACTTCATTTGAAAGGGAGTTTGCGGCATTTACCGGGGCAGAATATTGTGTGGGCGTAGGGAGTGGTCTGGATGCTTTATGGCTGGCGGTCAGGGCATTGGGAATCGGACCGGGTGATGAGGTAATTGTTCAGGGAAATACTTACATAGCCAGCGTCATGGGAATTACAATGAATGGGGCAATTCCGGTCTTTGTAGAACCGGATGAGTTTTATCAGATAGATGCCGGAAGAATCGAAGAAAAGATAACGTCCAGAACGAAGGCTGTTATGGTGGTACATCTATACGGGCAGGTTGCTGTGATGGATGAAATCACTGCATTGTGCAGGAAACATAAGATCAGACTGATTGAAGACTGTGCACAGTCTCACGCCGCATGCTTTAAAGACAAAATGACAGGAACCTTTGGTGATACAGGTTGTTTCTCCTTTTATCCTTCAAAAAATCTGGGAGGGTTTGGAGAAGGCGGAGCGGTAATCACGAATGATGAACAGACAGCAGATATGATACGGATTCTGCGAAATTATGGGAGCGAAAAAAGATATTATAATAAAGTAATCGGAACTAATTCCAGATTGGATGAATTGCAGGCCGGTTTACTTCGGGTCAGACTCAGCCATATAGAAGAAATAACCGGAGAAAGAGAATGGCTGGCCAATAACTATTCGGAAAAAATAAAGAATTCCTCGGTTATTCTTCCCGAAGGCCGTAAAGGGACGAGAACCGTGTGGCATCAGTATGTTATCAGAACAAAGGCGCGTGATAAATTTCAGAGTTATCTGAAACAAAATGGGGTAGATACGATGATACATTACCCTGTTCCGCCGCATTTGGCACAGGCATATCAATATCTTGGCTATCATCCGGGAGATCTGCCGGTTACGGAAAAATATGCGCAGGAGGTCTTGTCGCTGCCAATGTACAGCGGTATGACAGAGGAAGAGCAGGACTGGGTAATAAAGGTGATCAATCAATATGGGGGATAAGTATATGAAATTATCGGAACAGATAAAAATACTTGAGTTTTCTGATCTGGGAGACGAGAGAGGAAATCTGGTAGTTGTGGAAGGCAGTGGATATGATATACCATTTGAAATAAAAAGGGTTTTCTATATTTATGGTTCGGATGCGGAAGTCATACGAGGGAGACATGCGAACAGGAAAAGTGAGTTTGTCCTTATCAATGTGAGCGGTGTCAGTAAAGTAAAAGTCGATAACGGGCGCGAGCAGCAGATTATTGAGCTGAATCGTCCCCGTATGGGGCTGTATCTTCCGACGATGCTGTGGAAGGATATGTATGATTTTTCCAAAGATTCGGTATTACTGGTTCTGGCCAGTGAACATTATGATGCGGAGGAATATATCAGAGATTATGACGACTATATAAAGGAACTGATGTTATGAATAATCTGTCGGATAAAATGATATTTTGTACATTATTTGATTCTAATTATCTGGATAAAGGATTGGCACTTTATCAGTCGATGAAAAGGCATATTGAAGATTTCAGACTTTATATTTTTGCATTTGATGAAAAATGCTTTGAAATCCTGTGCGACATGGCTCCTGAAAATGTTATTGTTCTTTCGGTGGAAGATATTATGACGGACAGATTGCGGGAGATAAGGCTTGAGCGGAGCAGAGCGGAGTTCTGCTGGACCTGTACATCCGTTATCATAGAATATGTGTTGACGCAATGTAAAGAAAAAATATGTACCTATATTGACGCGGATATTTATTTCTTTTCAAGCCCTGTGAATGCGATAAGGGAAATTATAGAAGATAATTGCTCAGTCGGATTAGTGGAGCATAGATTTGCAAGAGATTATGAATATGGAAGGCAGATTTTCAGGGTAGGAAAGTATTGCATTCAGTTTAATACGTTTCTGAATAATGAAGAGGGGCTGCGAATTTTAAGGGAATGGAAAGAGGAGTGTTTAAACTGGTGCTATTACAGATATGAGGATGGAAAGATCGGGGACCAGAAATATCCTGATAAATGGAAAATGAAATATTCCGGTGTGCATGAGTCACATGATCCGGGGGCAGGAGTTGCACCCTGGAATCTGCATTTGTACAGCTATGCGGGAAGAGAGAAAGATTATATTTACCTTGAATACCGGGGCCGGAGATTTCCTTTGGTATTCTATCATTTTGAGGGGATGAAATACTTAGGTCATCATTCAGTTTTTTTAAATTTATGGAAACCGGCAAAACGGGGAACCGGCAGGAAAGTAAGACTGATCTACGGAGAGTATTTTCGGAATATATTCCGGATTCGTCGGGATCTATATAAGATATATGGGATTACATTTGACCATATGAGAGCGGAAAAAGGGGCTTGTACGGGAAAAGAATTTTCGCTGAAGGCATTTTGTGAGAAAAACGGCATATGGAATGGTTTTCTAAATTGGACAGGATACTGGAAGAACAATATATTATCCGACAGATAAAATTTCGCAGCAGTCTGCAAAGGAGATTTTTTGATCTGTAAAAGTTGAATGCGTGGAAGGGAAAAGGTGGCAGGGGTGTTTTTACAGGATAAAGTGAAGGATATTAATCAAAGACTTGAGGGGCTGGGAGATGCTTTCAACGTTCTTGTATGGGGAGCAGGGCAGCATACGGGTAAATTATTTGAAAGAACAGAATTGCTTTCGTACCGGATCAAAGAGATTGTTGATATGGACAGCGGGAAGCAGGGGAGCAGATATTATGGCTTCACGATTCAGAGTCCGGATCAGGTCCATTGGAAGGATATTGATGCGGCGGTTATTTCCGTACCGGGAAAAGAAAAACAGATTATCGAAACATTGAAAGAAAAATACGGATTTACGGGTAAAGTTATTGAATTATATGATGAAAACGAAACAACACCGTTTTATCTGTTATATGATAAAAATACGGTACAGGTACGTTATCTGGGTGATTATGCAAACTGGGAACTGGCTTTGGCGGAGTGTCAGGGATATGAGGATGAAGCGATTATTAATAAAGTAATAGATTCGGTTCATAAAGTATTGGACGGTGAAGCCGTATGGGAAAGAGACGGCTGTCTTTTTTACGAGCCAAAATTTGTTTATCAGATAACGGCACCTGTGTTGAGGTGTGCCCTGCAGAATCAGAATCAGGGCGTCCGCATTCTGGATATTGGAGGAAGTCTGGGAAGTACCTGGTATCAGAACAGGTCATATTGGAAGGATATAAAAAATCTGAATTATGTAGTGGCTGAGCAACAGCATTTTGCGGATTATGGAAACAGAGAGCTTCGGAACGAGAATCTAAGCTTTATAAACAGTATGGATGAGTTTGGCGAAAAAGGATATTTTGATATTATACTGATGTCTGCCAGTCTCCAGTATATTTCGGAATATGAGAAAATCATTTCGAAAATCAGAAAGGCAGAGCCTCGGTATATCATATTGGACAGGCTGCTAATCAGTGACAGAATGAGAATATGCATGGAAACAGTGCCGGAGGCAATTTATAAAAGCAGCTATCCGGTAACCATTTTTACGGAAGAACGGATTCGGAGTTATTTTGAACCAAAATATCATTTGATAGAAAAGGATATATCAAGTGTACGGGAAGAAGCCTGGTTTAAAGATGGCAGAATGGTTTCCAGGTATTTTGTTTTCGAAAAGGATGAAAATAATGGAGGATAAATGCAGTAAAATGAAAAGTAACTATAAAGCGTTAACAGGTATGCTTTTTGGAGCCGGAATTTCTTGTTTTTTGATTGCAAAACAGCAGGAATGCATTAACAGATGGAAAAGCGAGGCGGAAAAAAACAGAGCACTTTTCTTATTGATGGATCAATGGGCAAATATCAAACAGGAAGGAAAAAATTTAGAAGCTTATTTTGAAAGATATCATTATAAGAGAATCGCTGTTTATGGTATGAGTTATGCGGGAATGCGTTTATGCAAGGAGCTGAAGCATTCGGGAATAAAAATTGCGTATGGAATTGACAGAAATGCAGGTAATATATATTCAGATATAAAGCTGATTACACCGAGCGATAAGCTTGAAGATGTGGATGCGATTGTAATTACTGCAATTGCAGGTTTTGATGATATTTGTGATGAGTTGTCTAAAAAGATTACCTGCCCTTTTTTATCTATAGAGGACATTTTAAATGAGATATAAATGCGAATATAGATTGCGGTATCACTGTAAATTCATAAAAGACTGCAAATATTGAGATAGGAGATTACTTCCATGAAAAGGTTGCTGATTTGGGGAACGGGAAAACTGGCCAGACAATTTATAGAAAATGGATATCATGGTGAAATCATCGGTTTTATTGAAACGAATAAGCTGACGGATACTTTTATGGAGAAACCGATTTACAGCAAGGAAGAAATACCGGAAGAATATGATTTCATTATTGTTGCAAATTCATATGTAACGGAAATATATAATCTGTGTTTTTCACGGAATATGGATTTGTCGAAATTCATCTTTCTGTATGGGGTTAAGAGCAGAACCGGATGTATGGAAAGAAGCATTATAAAAGAAATTTTGCAGGAGCGGAATTATTCCAATTATTGTGCTGAATTTGGCCTGCTCGATGATTCTTTTTTAAATGCGGATATTGCGAAGTACCAAAAAATGAATCGGAGAACCAATTTTGCAATTCAGGATCAGTATATGTGGCCGGTTATCAAAGATAAATATCTATATGCCGGAGTTATCGGGAATTATTTCTGGCAGGACTTGTGGGCGGCAAGACTGATTATTAAATCCGGGATAAAGCATCAGTTTGATATCGGTTCCAGGTTAGACGGTTTTATCGCACATTTGCTTGCCGCCGGTATTGACGTTACCATGATCGATGTGCGGGAGTTTCCCGGAACAGTGGAGAATCTGCATACGATTGTAGATGATGCAACCAGTCTGCATCAGGTGCCCGATGAAAGTGTTGAAAGTATGTCTGCGCTTTGCTCGTTGGAACATTTTGGATTGGGCAGATATGGTGATGAAGTAGATCCGGAAGCCTGTTTTAAATGTTTTGATAATATTCAGCGGAAACTGAAAAAGGGCGGCAGATTGTATCTCGCGCTTCCTGTCGGAAAAGAAAGAGTAGAATTTAATGCACACAGAATATTTTATGCGGATACTGTAATAGAATGTTTCTCGTCGCTGCAGTTAAAAGAATTTTCGTGTACGGCAAATGGAGAAATAGAATATCATGTAGATATTCATAAGTATGATAATGACTTACACAATGGTGAATATCGATATGGATTATTTTATTTTGAGAAATAAATTGTATATAAAATTTACAAATAAAGGAGCATAAATGAATGTTGTCAGAATATCCGACGGACTCGGTAACCAGATGTTTCAATATGCTTTTGCACGCAGGCTTCAGATAGATACGGGAAAGCCGGTATCTCTTGATATCCGTTATATTAACAATGAAGATATTTTCTATAACAGAGAAGATAATTTTCAACTTAAAAAGAATGATTACAGGAGATTTGGACTGGATCATTTTAAGATTCGATTGAATATTGCAGATGAAAAAGAACTGCGTCATTGGAAATATCTTTGTCATAACGGAATGGGGCATAAGGGAATTTCAGCGCTGGCTCAAAAAGGGCTATGGCCCTGGGGGTTTTGCAACGAGGCTTGTGATGAAGCAGCCGCCAAAGGAAGACATTTTCCGGTGTATTATAAAGGATATTTCTTTCATTTAAAATATTATGATGATGTGAAAGAGATTCTACAGAAGGAATTTGTATTGAAAAACAAACTTCACCTGCCCGGTGAACTGAAAGAAATTTTAAAAGAAAATCAAACAATTGCCATTCATGTGCGAAGAGGAGACTTTCTGAAGTGGAACCGGGATCTCAGCCAGAAAGATTATTATCCAAGGGCTGTCAAATTAATGTCAGAAAAAATAGAAAAACCGGTATATCTTGTGTTCTCTGATGATATAAAGTGGGTGAAGGAAAATATAAAAACAGACGCAAGAACAATCTATGTCAGTGAAATGGGATTTGAAGATTATGAAGAACTGGCAATCATGAAACATTGTCAACATTATATTATTGCAAACAGTACATTCAGTTATTGGGCGGCCTATTTGAGTCGGAATGCGAATAAGACGGTAATCTGTCCAAAGCATTGGAAAAGTGATATTATTCCTGAAGACTGGATAAAACTGTAAGGGTATTACCATAAAGAGCGTGTAGCAGGAAGGAGAAGAAAATGAAAAAAGGTATGGTTGGAGCATTGTCCTTAATGGCTGGAGTTCTCGGAGGAGCTGTTGGCGGGGCCGTGAGTATGGGTAAGGTTACGGGTGAACAGATTCAAAATAAACAGCAAATGTCCGATAAGCATCTTGCTCTGTTTCTGATGATGAATCAATGGGTCAAGGTAAAACAGGAAGGAAAAAATCTGGCATCTTATTTTGAGAAGAGAGAATATAAGAAGATTGCTATTTATGGAATGAGCTATGCAGGCGAGACCCTGATCAGTGAATTGAAGAATACCGGTATAGAAATTGCATACGGGATTGATCAGAAAGCAGATACAATTTATTCGGATATTGAAATTGCTGCTATGGAAGATTCCCTGGAACCGGTAGATGCCATCGTTGTTACTGCAATTACCTTCTTTGATGAAATCGAGGAAAAGCTGAGTAAAAAGGTAAGCTGTCCGATTATTTCGCTGGAAGATATATTGTATGAAGTATAGCATAATGATGTCAGAAAGAAACGACGTAAAAATTTCAGTTATCATTCCCGTTTATAATTGTGAGGATTATATTGAAGAGTGTCTGCAAAGTGTTATCCGGCAGAGCTGTAAGGATATCGAGGTTCTGTGCATAGACGATGGCTCGGCGGACAGGTCCGCGGATATAATCGAGACGATGAAGAAATGTGACAGCCGCATCCGATTATTCCGGCAGAAAAATCAGGGGGCCGGCAGCGCGCGCAATCTGGGAATACGGCAGGCAAAAGGGGAATATCTCGCTTTTCTCGATGCAGACGACTATTATCTGGACCGGGATGCACTGAAGATCATGTATGATTTAAGTAAGGAAAAAGGCGTTCCTGTATGCGGCGGGCGTTTCTGGAAGTTCGAAAATCAGAAAATGAGGGAAGAAAAACTGTTCCATCAGGATTTTTATGTCGGAAACTTTGATGAAAAGATTTATCAATATGAAGATTTTCAAATTGATTATGGGTATACCTGTTTTCTCTTTGATCATCGGTTGTTTCAGGACGGAAAGCTTTTCTTTCCTGATTACCGTCGTTTTCAGGACCCTCCGTTTCTGGTCAGGGCCATGTACGCAGCGGGCAGATTTACAGTCGCAGATGTTGACCTGTACTGCTACCGGGTACCGAATATGCCAAACCGGTTTACAACAGATAAGGTGAAAGACCTGATAAGGGGATTGAGTGATAATCTGCAGTTTGCATCTGAAAACGGATTGAATCTTCTTTTTGATAAAACGCTTACGCGTTTAGAGTATGAATATGCGGATATTATCTGCCATAATCTGGAGACGGACCGGACAGAATTATTGGAGCTGCTTTTAAATGCCAACAAAATTGCCGCTCAGGGAGTATATAAGGAAAATTATATTATAAGGCCTCTTCAAAAACTTTTGGAATATGCGGTTTGCGCGGATGCAGAATATGAAAAACATTTACTTGAGTGGTTGAAAAAACAAAATCAGTTTGCAATATATGGCGCCGGAAAACTCGCGAAGGCGTTTTTACGGTATCTGGAAAGAAATGAGATGCGGGAATCAGTTTCTGTTATTGTCGTTTCTGCTTTGACGGATAATGAAGCATCTCTGGAAGGAATACCGGTAATCGAGGCCGGTGCATTTGGGAAACAGGATGAATTTCTGCTTGTTGCAGTAAACGGAGGCTTCCATAAAGAAATAGAGGACCTGTTTCATGATCTGGGGTATGAGAAATACCTGCTGCTGAGTGATGTCTTTCTGAATGCATTGCCATAAAGGAAAGGGCAAGAGAATTGGGATGAACAGTGAGGTTTACAGAAAAGGAAAAGAAGCATTGGGCGTATTGCTCGATGAGATCAGAGCCTGTTCCGATTTACGGATCTACAGTGCAGGCAACCGGGCAAAAGAACTGATTCAGATGAGGCGAATCGAATTTCTCGATATGCCGGAACCAACCTGTTTTCTGGTCACCGGAATGGAAGGAAATCGGGAGAGCCTTGATAATCCCCTGGAAATAGACGGAATACCGGTATATACGATGCAGAACTGTCCGATTCCGGCTGCCGGGAAAAACACAATGATTCTGATAGCCGCAATGGAGCATTATCATAAGGAAATTCAGGAAAATATCAGGAACAGCAGTTTCAGCGGGGTATGCATCCGGTTTCTTACGGATATCATGGAAAGAATTCTGATAGCGGAATGTATGAAATTTTATTATCAGAAACTTGGTATACCGTTCGAAATGACGGAAATGCTTGATCAGGATACGGATATTTTGTCTTCCGGGGGAAAAGGACAGACGATAATGTCTTATATGGTGCAGAGTGTGCATGATGTACCGATACAGGAGAAAAGAACCGACAGGACATGGATTACGACTCTGCAGGCTGGAGCGGCGCTTACGGAGCAGCGATTTTCTGCAGTGACGGATGCCGACGGAGATAATATTTCCTCAAAGAATGCTTATTATAATGAAATGACGGGGATGTACTGGCTGTGGAAGAATACGGGGTGGGATATTTCCGGGCTTTGCCATTACAGAAGACAGTTTGAATCAGATATTGCACTGAAACCGTTACTGGATGGAACCGCCGATGCTGTTTTGCCGGTTCCGGCGTTGGTATATCCCAATTTAAGAGGATACTACTGCTATTGGGGGGAAGATTCTTATTATCAGATGATGCTTCAGGTAATCAGAGAACAGAAGGAAGATTACTATGAAACAGCGGTGTGGTGTGCAGAACATGAAATTTTTTATCCGAATAATATTTTTCTTGCGAAACGGGAAGTGATAGAAGATTATTGCCAGTTTGCATTTGATGTGATTGATGAAGTGGAAACGAGAATGCGGAATTTTGATGGTGTGAAACAAAAAAGATGTTGGTTGTCAGAGCATGTAACAACGATTTATTTTATGAAGCATAAAAATGACAGGATTGTCTTTTCTAACCTGAAAAGATTCTGGTAATCAGGAGATTATTTATCGTGAAAAAATATATTATTTTTGGGGCAGGTCTTTATGGAGAAGAGGCATTGCTTTATTATGGGCTTAAAAACGTAGCATATTTTTGTGATAATAAAAAGTGCGGGAAGATCATCAGAGGAATCGAAGTCATCAGCTTTGAAAGACTCATAGACATTCATAAAGACTATGATATTATTCTGGCTGTTTCAAGAGCTCTATATAAGGACGAAATGCAGAGACAGCTTGAAGAAAATGATATTACATATCAGATTTTTGAAGGAATGGAAACAAAACTGGCCGAAAATAATTTCAGCGGAGAATATGAATTTATTGACCGTTCCAGGTCCGAAGAAAAACTGCTCATCATTTTGGCCGGATATAAGGAATATCTATGGGACTCGATTTTTGCGCGGGTCCGCAGATACGCACCGAAAGACATGGATATCTGTGTCATGACGGCAGGATATGGAAATGAAAGACTGAAGAAAATATGTGAAGAGGAGGGCTGGTCCTACCTGTATACATATGAAAATAAATTGTCTTTGACGCAGAACATGACGATTCAGGTCCATCCCGCCGCGAAGTGGATTTATAAAATGGATGAAGATATCTTCATCACGAAAGACTTATTCACCGAACTTATGGATACGTTTCTTCTGACAGAGAAAGAAGCTAAGTATGAGATTGGAATCACAGCGCCGCTGATGGCGGTTAACAGTTACGGATACCGAAGAATTTTAGAGTATGAAGACAAGCTGGATGATTATATCAACAGATTTGGAGCTGCCGTTTCCGGAAGAGGAAAAATATTCTCGGACCCGGAGGCAGCGGAGTATTTATGGGACCTGACCCTCCCCATCGATGTTTTTGCCGACAAAATGAAGAAAAATGAAACCAGATATTCCATCTGCCATCACAGGTTCAGCATCGGCTGCTTTTTGATACGGCGGGAAAGATGGGAGGAAATGGGGGGATTTAAGACAGCCCCCGAAGGTGTTCTGGGAGTGGATGAAGAATATCTGTGCAAATGGTGTATGAATGCTTCAAAGGCGATTGTCGTGGCGGAGCGCGCATATGCGGGACATTTTGCATATGGTCCGCAGACGGAGGAAATGAAGCGGTTTTACGAGAGGCGAAAAGAGGAATTCGCCATTTGAACAGCAATCAAAATATCAAAATTTAGTCTATGAAAAGGTCTGATTATGGAGCGTAAAATAATATTATTCGGATGTGGAAAATACGGCTATGAGGCTCTCTGTTTTTTGGGAGAGGAAAATGTCGCCTGCTTTTGTGATAATAATTCCAGACTGGTTCACAAAGAAATGTTTGGGAAGCATGTCATATCTTTTGACGAATTAAAGGAAAGCTATCATGAATTTACGGTTATGATATGCGCGGATTACTGGCATTCCGGTGAAATAATGAGGCAGTGTGAGGAAAATGGCATCTATGATTATCTGTATTATTTCTTTTTCATGAGGGAATTTACGGACAGGGAAGAGGCGCTGGCTTTTCTGATGGAGCCTGTGAACAGAATGCTTCATAGAAAATACATTTACATGAGAAAAATCAACGAACTGTCAACCCAGGTGAGTTATCTTGAAAAGCATATTGATATACGGGATTTAAAGCCGGCGAGAGGAGCATTGCGGGCCTGTCAGCTGAACATTGTGCAGATAGCGTCGGAGTTTATAGAGAAGATAAAAGATCTGAATATCAGGCCTGTTCTGGAAGGCGGAAATCTGCTGGGATACGTCAGACATAACGGTTTCATTCCGTGGGATGACGATATTGATTTTGGACTGATCAGAGAAGATTATGAAAAGTTAAAAGACTTTTGTAAAAATTATATGTATACGAAAGAAGAGTATTTTGACAAAAGTAAGGCGGAGCAAACCGGGAAGGAAAGTTCGAGGAGGGGGGAGCTTACGGAATATTATTGGAGTAATATGGCCGATCTCATAAAGGTCGTTAAGCCCTTTCCGGACGGGAGCGAAACCGAGGTAGATTTCTTTCCATGGGATTTTTATGACGAATCATATTCTTATGAAGAAATGATGGAATATGCGGGAGGAATCAGAAAGAAACTTTCCGAAGCAGGAAGTATGCAGGAAAAGACGGCCTGTCTGGAGGCGGCTCTGGAGGAGATGCGGGAGCATCTTGCTAAGGACAGCGGTCATATCTATTTCGGCATCGATAATATGGCCATGATGCAGCGTTACCACAGAGGCGGCTGGATTCCCAAAGATGTGATCTTTCCTTTACAGGAAATTTCCTATGAGGGGGCTCGTTTCTGGGCGCCCAATCAACCGGAAGAATTTACGAAATTTGAATATGAAGATATCTGGAATTTTCCGGCAGATGTAGGTCTTCAAAAGCATTTGTCATTAGGAGAAGATGAGTAACAGGGGGCAGGAATGAACAGGGAGGACGGCAGTCAGATTAAATTCTTATATTTTATGGAAAGGTCTTTCTGTATCTACGGCGCCGGTATCGTAGCTGCAGGCATTTATACGGCAGTGAAAACCTTATATCGGAAAACCCCGTTGTTCTTTCTGGTATCGGATGCCGCGGAAGGCGGAAAGGATGAGAATCCGGCTGAAATTGACGGTATTCCGGTAAAAAGACTGTCCCAATGGCGGCGTGAACTGCAGGACATACAGAAGGATACGGATAAAAGTCGTTTGGCTGTCTGCCCGGAATATTATTTCGTCACGGCGCCTGAAACGCACCATCCGGCGATCGTGGAATCTTTGCATTCCATCAGGGTTGACGATGAACATATCTGTCTGCTCACAGGAGAGCAGGAAAATGAGCTTCTGGAGGCTTATTATGGCGGGTTGGGAAACTGTGTTACGGTACGGCGTCTTTTGGCACAGGAGAAAAGGGCAGAGAGTTTTGAGTGCCCGTCGCCTGTATCCGTCCGGGTTTTTCAGGCGAAGTGTCATGTAGACCGACCATTGCGGAGTTTGATAAATCCTCCGTCATATGTATGCCCGATTCAGGTTGGCGCAGAACTTACCGATCAGAAGATCTGTGCTCTGTGTGACAATACGGGGAATAATATTTCTACCAGAAACCGCAATTATTGTGAGCTGACGGCGACCTATCACGCATGGAAGAACAGCCGGGAGGATTATAAGGGACTTTGCCATTACCGGCGAATTTTTGACATCGATGACGGGCAAATGCGGAAGCTGCTGGAAAGGAACGATGACTGGGATGTGATTCTGCCGTATCCGTCCGTCCACTATCCGGATATTTCGGTACAGCATATACGATATGTGTGCGATGCGGACTGGAACGCAATGCTGCGGGCGTTGGAAGAAACTGCGCCGGATTATTATGAAGCATATCTAAGGCTGATTGAAAGCGGGGAGCAGTATTTTTTTAATTACAATATGCTGATTGCCAGAGCGGAAGTATTTGACGATTACTGCAATTTCCTGTTTTCTGTTCTGGAGAAGACGGAGATGCTTACAACGCCGCGGGGATGGGAGCGGGCCGATCGTTTCGCCGGTTACATGGGGGAAAACCTGACAACCCTTTATTTTCTGAAAAACAGGGACAAATGGAAAATGGTCTATGCGGGGAAGCGCTGGCTGATCTGAAGTATCTGTCAGCGTCGGTAAAAATTCGCGGATTGAGAAAGGATATGGGTATTTTATGACAAAGACAACAGAAAAGGAATCTGTTCTTATTCAGGACATGCGGAAGCTCTCCGGGAAAACAATTCTTCTTTCCGGAGCCACAGGCATGATCGGCAAAAGTATGATTGATCTTGTGATGCAGTATAATCATACACATACAAACGAGGAGCCGGTCAGTATCATCGCGTTGAGCAGGAACGGACAAAACGCGGAGAAGCGGCTTGCCGCATACTGGAATGAGAAATTCTTTCGTTATGTGGCGTGCGATGTCAATCAGCCGTTGCCGGAATGTGGTCATGCGGACTATATCATTCATGCGGCGAGCAATACACATCCGCTGCAATATTCTCAGGATTCCATCGGAACGATTGCGTCCAATGTCATCGGAACGAAAAATCTGCTGGATTATGCAGTCACGCACGAAGCAGAGAGGTTCTGTTTTCTTTCTTCGGTGGAAATCTATGGAGAAAATCGCGGAGATGTGGAACGGTTTCAGGAGGATTATCTGGGATATCTGAACTGCAATACACTGCGTGCGGGATATCCGGAGAGCAAGCGGGTAGGAGAGGCGTTATGCAATGCCTATGGGCAGACGCATGGGCTGAATTTTGTGATTCCCAGACTGAGCAGAGTCTATGGTCCTACCATGCTTTCATCGGATTCCAAAGCGATTGCCCAATTCATTAAGAAGGCGGCGGCGGGAGAAGATATTATCCTGAAAAGCGCCGGTACGCAGTTATACTCCTATACTTATGTTTCGGATGCAGCGGCAGCCGTGCTGACGGTATTATTAAGGGGAGAAAACGGGGAGGCTTATAATGTTTCGGATCCGGAATCGGAAGTGACGCTGCGGCAGATTACGCAGTGGCTGGCGGAAGACAATGACGTTAAGGTTACCTTTGAGGTGCCGGATGTTACGGAGCAGGCCGGTTACACGACAGCGACGAAGGCTCTTCTGGATACGGAGAAGATATCGGTTCTGGGATGGCAGCCACAGATTCATATGCGGGAAGGACTCAGGAAGACTGTGCAGGGCCTGCGGGAAGAAAGGTGATCCGCTCATTTTCCTGCTATTGCCGCAAGCCTTGCCTTCGCCATTTCAAAATCGCCGCACATCCGGTAATATTTTACTGCTTCTTCCAGGTGTCCGGTGCATTCATAAATGACGCCGATATTATAATAAGCGCGATAGCTGTTGACGCCTTCTACTGAAAACTGTTCCATAGAGGCAGACTTTCCGAAGGCCTCAACAGCCTCCGCAAACAGGGCGTTGTTCATATAAATGAGTCCCATCAGGAAAACGAAGTCAGCCCGGACCGCAAAGGTATCATAAATATTCTCAAGCTGTAAAGCTTCCTGAAACCGTTTCATGTCCAACAGACAGTATCCGTAGGCTTCCACCATATTCTGAACATAGTCCTCTCCCGGATCAATATCCATGGAAAGTCCCCTGTTAAACCATTCATAGGCACTGTCATAATCCTTCAGCCGCATGCAGCTCTGCCCAAGCTGATAATAAAGGTAAGCGTCGGGACCGGATGTGGCCAGCATTTGCTTTAACAGGGTGATATTGCGCAGGGCCTTTTCACGCATCTTTTCTTCGGAGCCGTCATAGCCGACATGCAAAGCCGTAATCGGAGCCGCAAAAGTATGTATGGAAGAGGCTGCGGTCTTTCGGGTTACCTGTTCATGAACTGCGCCTGCAAAATGATAACAGCGCCGGTTAAAAAAGCGGCAGAGCCGTACATTTTCAATGGCTGGCTGCCCGTCCTGCCGGAAGCGGTTGCGAAGCAGAATCCGTCCGGCCCCCTCCGGATACTTTTGCATCAGAAGGGAAAGCTCCTTTTCATCGATACACTCCAGATATTCGTCGCAGTCAATGCTTAAAATCCAGTCGTTGGAAGCCTGCCTGACCGCCTCATTTCTGGCGGCGCTGAAATCGTTGATCCAGTCGACGTGATAAATCCGATCTGTATACTTTGCGGCAATTTCCAAAGTAGCGTCAGTAGAGCCAGTATCGACCAAAACTATCTCATAATGGTAGGGTTTCAGACGCTTCAGGCATTCCTCGATATGTTGTTCTTCATTTTTTGCAATCAGACATACGGATATTGGCAGCATCATTACAGTTCTTCCAATCTTTTTACGGCGTGATTGTAATCGCCGCATTTCTTGTAATACGCCCGTGCTTTTTCTTTATCGCCCATCGCTTCATAAATAGAACCGATGTTATAGTAGGCGCGGTAGCTGTTGACGCCTTTTCGTGAGTAGGAGGTCAGCGTCGTTGCTTTTTCAAATTCCTGAATGGCCTTTTCCCACATATTCTTTTTCATATAAATGACGCCCATCATGTAGACGAAATCGGCATGCTGTGCAAATTGTTCGTACTTATTTTTCAGGGTCAGGGCCAGATCATATTTGGCGAGCTCGATGAGGCAGTAGCCGTAAGTTTCGGTCATGCTCTGGACGAAAGCGGAACTGGGGTCTGCATTCAGGTCCAGGCCCAGTTTGTTATAGTATGCCGCTTTTTCCAGATCGTTGAGAGAAATATAGTTTTGTCCGAGCTGGAAATAAATATAAGGGTTGGGCCCTTTTACTTCCAGATCACGAAGAAGCATTTCCAGATTACGGGTGGCGCGCATGCGCTTATCCGATTCCGATACATAGCCTTCATGATAAAAGGTCAGTGGGATTGGAAAGGTTTCCGGTTCTTTTCCGTCAAGCGTTGTGACCTGCTCGTGAATGATGCCTTCGTAGTGGCAGTATTTTCGATTAAAAAGTCTGCCGATGCGTTCCGACATGATGGAACGAACCCCCTGCAGGGTGTAGGGATTATTGCGGACGATCATACCGACGGAGGTAAGATGGTCTTCCAGCACCGCCTCAATATCGGCGAGATTGATATTTTCCAGATATTCGTCACAGTCGATGGCCAGAATCCAGTCATTTGCCGCCTGACTGACGGAAAAATTTCTTGCAGCGCTGAAGTCGTTACACCAGTCAAAGTGGAAAACCTTATCCGTATATTTGCGTGCGGCTTCTACCGTTCTGTCTACGGAGCCGGTATCGACAACGACAATTTCAAATTTGCAGGGACGGAGCCTTTTGAGACATTCTTCAATATGGATATCTTCATTTTTTGCGATCATGCAGACTGAAACAGGTAACATAGCGGTAATCATGCCTTTCTCTTGCATATATTGTCAAATATTTATCATGAAATATTCTATGGAATTATTCTATCATTTTTTGTGCTTTCCGACAACAATGATTCCGGATGTTTTCATTGGACGGAAGTAAATTGATCTATACTATTTGCCCAATAAATCGAATGCAATTTTTGCTATTTTAACCAAAGTAACGAAATTCCGTTTAAAGTACCGATTAAGTGGTTCCTTTTCTTTGGCAGTTGTGGTAGAATAGCAATAAGTCATGGGAGATAAGGGGAAATATCTTCCGGTGAGTATAATGATTACTTTTAAGGAGGATTGGTTTATGACCAAGGCAGAAATTTTAAAGACAGAAATTTTAACACAGTATAAGAGCGTAAGACAATTTGCAATTGAAATGGAGATTCCCTACTCTACGCTCGTAACGGCTCTTGACAGAGGCATCGAAGGAATGGCATATGGAACTGTTATCAGGATGTGTGACAAATTGAACCTGAATCCGGTAGATTTTTCTCCATTAGATAAGAAGAGTCCGCTTGGTAACAAAATACTTGAGAACAGAGTTATGCAGTATTATATCAAACTGAATAAGACAGGAAGGAAGAAAGCGCTTGAGCTGATGGAGGATTATGCACAGCTCGAGAAGTATCAGGCAGTGGAGCAGTAATGGGACAGTATGATTATCTGATTGTCGGCGCCGGTTTGTTCGGCGCCGCGTTTGCATTTGAAATGAATAAGAGGGGACGGAAAGTCCTTGTCATCGATAAGAGAAATCACATCGCCGGAAATATTTATACGGAAAAGGTTATGGATATTAATGTGCACAAATACGGCGCGCATATTTTCCATACATCGGATGAGAAAATATGGAATTATATCGGACAGTTTGCGTCTTTTAACCATTATATCAATTCACCCGTGGCGCGGTTTCATGACGAGCTGTACAACCTTCCGTTTAATATGAATACCTTCAGTAAAATGTGGGGAATTGTGACACCGGCGCAGGCGAAGGAGGAGATTGCCCGCCAGATTGAAGAACTGCATATAGAGGAGCCGCGGAATCTGGAAGAGCAGGCGTTGTCACTGGCAGGAAGAGACGTATACGAGAAACTCGTAAAAGGGTATACGGAGAAGCAGTGGGGACGTGACTGTAAGGATCTGCCGGCCTTTATTATCAAAAGGCTGCCGCTGCGTTTTACTTATGATAATAACTATTTTAATGATCCCTGGCAGGGAATTCCGATTGGCGGTTATACGGGCATCATAGAGAAAATGCTGCAGGGTGTTGAAGTAAAGACAGGAATCAGTTATCAGGAATATATAGAGTCTTCCCCGATGGACGGGCAAAAAGTCTTTACGGACCGGCAGGGCAATCATTTTGAGAAAGTGCTGTATACGGGCATGATTGATGAGTTCTTTGCATATCGGCTGGGACATTTGGAGTACCGCGCGCTTCGTTTTGAACAGGAGGAACTGCCGGGATGCGATAATTACCAGGGCAATGCGGTTGTCAATTATACGGACAGGGAAACTCCTTATACGCGAATCATTGAACATAAACATTTCGAGTTTGGAAAACAACCGGATACCGTGATCACAAGGGAGTATCCGGCAGAGTGGACGCCGGGAGAAGAACCCTACTATCCGGTGAATGATGAGAAGAACAATACTTTATTCGCCGCCTATCGAAAACTGGCGGAAACACAGCCGCAGGTTCTGTTTGGCGGACGTCTTGGGGCATATCAGTATTATGATATGGATAAAGTTATCGCGGCAGCGTTGAAAATGGTAGAAGAGGAAACGGTCAGGGCATAGTGCTCTGGCCGTTTTTGCATTGGATATATACTATTTCCCGGCATTCAGGCCGAAGGGCAGCGGCAGTATGATATCCCGGAAGGGTCCCTTGAAAAGCGCCAGTGCTTAGCGAGGTTTTTCACGAGCTTAGCATCTGCTGCGACTTTTCACGGAGCGGAAGCGTGACCCGGAGGGATACATACTGCCGCTGCCCTTCGGCCTGAATGCCGGGTATTGCGGACGTCCCGCGTTTTTCTTTTCCGGAAATACAGATTTCAGTGCAGATTTCTCATGGCTGACATCTTGACAATTTCATCCAGTCTGCTATAATCAACTTAAAACTTTGAATATCAAAGTATTGGCAATTCAAACTATCGGGAGGTTTCGAGATGAACTGGGATGAAGCGATTCAGGAATTGGACGAACGGCGTAAAAAAGCGCTTGCGGGAGGCGGGAAGGCCAGAGTTGAGAAACAGCATCAGAGCGGTAAGATGACGGCCAGAGAGCGCATCGAGATGCTCCTTGACAAAGATACCTTCGTGGAAGTGGACGGATTTGTAGAGTCCAGAATTGACGATTTTGATCTGGATAAAAGGCGTGTGCCGGGCGACGGTGTCGTTACCGGCTACGGAGAGATAGACGGAAGACTGGTATTCGTATCCAGCGAAGATTTTACGGTAATTGGCGGTACGCTTGGGGAGTACCATTCTTTCAAAATATGCCGGATTCAGGATATGGCGATGAAAATGCGCGCTCCGCTTATCTGCATTAATGACAGCGGCGGAGCCAGAATCGAGGAAGGAATTTCATCCCTGAGCGGATACAGCGGAATGTTTCTGCGGCACACACAGGCATCGGGCGTCATTCCTCAGATTGCGGTTATTCTTGGGCCATGTTCCGGAGGAGCCTGCTATGCGCCGGCGATCTGTGATTTCATTTTTATGGTAAAAGATATTTCCAAAATGTTCATTACAGGCCCCAATGTGGTTAAGACCGTGATCAATGAAGAGGTGTCGGTAGAGGAGCTTGGCGGCGCGCAGGTACATGCGCAGAAGAGCGGTGTTTCCCATTTTACTTACGATTCGGAGGGCGAGTGTCTGATGGGAGTCCGCAAGCTGTTATCCTATCTTCCGGGAAATTATACGGAAAAGCCGCCGGTGATCGATACGAAGGAGAGACAGAATCGTCCCCGCGGCATGGGCAGGGTATTTCCAAGATTTAATAAAGTGGAGAGCGCTGCGAAAGCGAAGGCAGCCAAGATCAGGGATATTGTGCCGGATAATTCCAGACACGCCTATGATGTCAAAGAAGTTATCGACTGCATCGTGGATGAGGGGAGCTTTTTTGAGGTGCAGAAAGAGTTTGCCATGAACGGAGTGATCGGATGGGGACGCATGGAAGGCAAAGTCGTCGGCTTTGTTGCGAATCAGCCGAACGTGATGGGAGGCTCTCTGGATTATCATGTGTCGGATAAGATTGCCCGTTTTATCCGGTTTTGTGATTGCTTCAATATTCCGCTCATAACGCTGATTGACGTGCCGGCATTTCTTCCGGGGACAGCGCAGGAGCATAGCGGAATTATCCGGCATGGGGCCAAGATTCTGTATGCTTATTCGGAAGCTACGGTGCCGAAGATTTCCCTGATTATGCGTAAGGCTTATGGCGGTGCCTATATTGCGATGAATTCCAAAGAGATGGGAGCGGATATCGTTTATGCATGGCCCATTGCGGAGATTGCGGTTATGGGAGCGGATGGCGCGGTAAATATTGCTTTTAAGAAAAAGATCAAAGCGGCTCCGGACCCGGCTGCCATGCGGGAGCAGTGCAAGGCGGAATATGAGGATCGTTTCCTGAATCCCTATGTGGCGGCGGCAAGAGGCTATGTCAATGAGGTGATTAAGCCGGAGGAAACGAGAGATGCTCTGTTAAAAGCGTTACATGGTCTGAAAAACAAACAGGCAAAGCTGCCTGAGAAAAAGCATGGAAATATTCCATTATAACTTCTGTATATAAATACTACGAAAAATATACCGGCATGAAAAAAGAACTTTCAGGATATGTTACCGAAAGTTCTTTTGCTGTAAAATTTCCGAAATTTTTTTGAAAGGAAAGACCGTTAACAGTAACTGTTAAACATCATTCCGCTATAGGCGCTCGTAATATATGGCGTCGCAAAATTCTTACCCGGATTCTTATAGGCTACGACGATATTATTGACATAATTCATCGGATCAAGCGAAATCTGATCGGATTTACGCACCAGAGAATGTGTGAAATCCATGATGGAGGAAAAGGCACTTTTGGCATCTTCACCTGTCGCCGTTTTCTGAATGGCATCGTTGTCAATTTCCAGAGTGCCGTCCAGATTCAGGTTCAGTCCGGCGGAAGTAAGCCCGCGCGCATAATAACGTGAAATGCTGCCCATTTCCTGAACGATTCGATTGCTTTTCGGATGGCTGTCGCTGTATTCCGACGCGGCGCGAAGAAAAGAATTATATCCTTTTACCAGCGTATTAATGTTTTCGGTCAGAGATTCCACATCCGTTTTCAGGCCGATTGAAGCGGTCTCGCCGTCTTCGCTACTGACGCCGTTTAAGGTTACGTTGTACATCCGTCCGACATTCAGCGTATTGGACGGAGAAACGCGCTCTTCGCCGTTAAGGCAAAAGCTTGCATTGGAAGGGGAAACCGCGACATAATCCAGACCAAAATATGCAACGGTTCCGGCTGTTTTGCTGGTACGGTCATCCGATACGTTGTAAATATGCGATTTATGATTTTTAAGTCCTGTTGCATTGGATTCCAGACGCAGGGCGGATTCATTTTCGTCGTTTGTAAGAACCTGTGTGGAAATGCCAATATTTGCATTGTTAATCAGTCTGCTGAGACGATCCTGCACGTCTCTGTTTGTATCTTCTGCCTTAATATTAAATTGAAACTCATAATTCAGGTCATCGATGCTGATATCGAAAGAATATGTGGCCGGAGAAAGCTCCACCGCTTCGTGGTCAGGAAGGAAATTACCCATGTTGACCTGCGGCGTTGCAAGAGAATGCACTTCTATTTCGACGGAAGGTGCATTTACGCTGTCTGCCGGTGTACCGATATAGGCGGCAGAGGCAATATTCTCATTGCTGGAAAAAGCGGCCTTTTTATTCAGCATCTCGTTTTCGTTGAGATTCCCAAGAGATGCGATCGTGTTACGGAGCTCTCTTGCGTTTTCCTTCATGCCGACAGCAAAAGCACAGGATTCCTTGGTGGCATCAAGAATGTAAATAGGCGCTTCTTTATTCATTTTTACAATGGAATTACAGACACTGCGCAGTTCACTCTTCTTATGAGTGTCATAAGGCGTACTTGACTTCGGTGCATAACTGGTCAGGTAGTAGTTGTAGATATTATAATGATTGTCGATTGTATGATAGGCCATGATACTCCTCCTTTCGTCCATGAAATCTGATATCATGTAAGGGCCCTGCCGGCTGTCCTTAGCCAGCTCAGTTTTTAATGCGTGTGATAATGACTTTGCCCGGCATGGAAGAATCGTTTCCCGGTTCCTTTGTACTCCTGCCGGTTTTGGCTTTGTCCGACGGTCCTTCCTTCTGGCTGTCGGCAATCGTATCCGTTATATCATTTATCTTTACGCCCATCGCTTTCGACACGTTGCGCAGGCGTTTTCTGAGTTTTGCCTTCTCTTCTTCGGTCGTAGCGGTGCGAAGTTTTCCTTCCAGATCATTTCGAACTTTATGAAGACTGGAAAGATGGTCCTTTCTGTTGGAATTGGAAAAAATAGCTTTGGAAGCATTTGATTCGGGAAAATCTTCCGCATCTTCCGTGTCGGCGGTTTCTTCCATGAAAGCGCTGACAGTTTCTGTGCTGTTTCCGGCCTCTTCTTTCTGTCTCCTGACAGCTTCTTCCTGTCGTTTTTCGGCTTCTTCCTGACGTTTCCGGAGCTGGTACTGTTTCAGCTCGCTGTTCAGGTTCTGAATCTGTTCCTGAAGCTCCTTTTTCCGGCTGTCCTTTTCTTCGGAGGACATTTCCCTGTTATATGTGACATCCCTCATTTTTTCCTGAAGATTGAGTATCTGATTCTGAATCTTCTGTTCGTGGGTGTCCTGTGTGGACTGGCTGATGGGCGGAAAGCCCGATGTTTGTGTGGCATTCGTGATATTCATGATTTCACCCCCGCTCATGCATCAAAACATACTTCATGATGACATAATTAATCATAATTACATATTAATAATATAGCACAATCCACAGTATCTTGTATATCATATCGGCTGAAATTTGCATATTATTAACACTATTTTACATTTTTTTCTGAAAAAATCTGTTGACGAAAAAATGCTGCTGTGATATAGTAGGTAGACAAGATGAATTCAGGTCTTTTTTTTATGCTCAAATTTAACAGAAGCAAGCGGAGGTAACAGGAATGCGTACAAGAATCACATTGGCATGTACAGAATGCAAACAGCGTAATTACAATACTACGAAAGATAAGAAAACCCATCCGGACAGAATGGAAACAAAGAAATACTGCAGATTCTGCAAGAAACACACACTGCATAAGGAAACCAAATAGTTTATTGTTGTGGAAAGGGCATGGTTATTGACATGGGAGATTCTGCAAAATCAGACAAGATATCCAAACCGGTGAAATTCTGGAACGGTGTCAAGGCCGAATTTAAGAAAATTACCTGGCCGGATAAAGATTCCCTTTTGAAACAATCCATTGCGGTCGTTGCAATTTCCGTTGTGGCAGGCATTATTATTACCGTATTGGATTTCGCGCTTCAGTATGGAATTGATTTCCTGACAACATTGTAGAGTGAGGGGTAATCGTATGGCAGAAGCAAATTGGTATGTTGTTCATACTTATTCCGGGTATGAAAATAAAGTAAAGGCCAATATTGAGAAAACAATCGAAAACAGGCATCTGGAGGAAGAAATTCTGGAGGTCAGAGTCCCGATGCAGGAAGTCATGGAGATGAAGAACGGGGCCAGAAAGAATGTTCAGAAAAAGATGTTCCCCGGCTATGTTCTGATCAATATGGTCATGAATGACGACACATGGTATGTTGTCAGAAATACCAGAGGAGTTACAGGTTTCGTAGGGCCGGGAAGCAAGCCGGTGCCGCTTTCGGAAGCAGAAATGAAGCCGCTTGGCATCAGAGTCGAGAATGTATCGGTGGATTTCGCGGAAGGAGATACCATTGCGGTGGTTGCCGGTGTCTGGAAGGATACGGTCGGCGTCGTACAGAGAATGGATTACGGCAAGCAGACGGCGACGATCAACGTGGAGCTGTTCGGCAGGGAAACGCCGGTGGAAATCAGTTTCGCGGAAGTCAGAAATCTGAAATAGCGTTTTTTTAAAGAATATTTATTCCGCGCATGCGGTTTAGATATGTGTGGGAGAATGTTTCGGCTTTACGGAAATGTTCGCCTATACCACATTTTATTTAGGAGGTGCCGTTATGGCGAAGAAAGTAGAAGGATATATCAAGTTACAGATTCCTGCTGGTAAAGCTACACCAGCGCCGCCGGTTGGTCCCGCGCTTGGACAGCATGGCGTTAACATCGTTGAATTTACCAAACAGTTCAACGCAAGAACTGCTGATAAGGGCGACGTTATTATTCCGGTCGTTATCACAGTGTATGCAGACAGAAGTTTCAGTTTCGTTACAAAGACTCCGCCGGCTGCTGTTCTTTTGAAGAAAGCATGTAACATCAAGTCCGGTTCCGCAACGCCGAACAAGACGAAGGTTGCGACGATTTCCAAAGCGAAGGTTCAGGAAATTGCAGAGCTTAAAATGCCTGATTTAAATGCGGCAAGTCTTGAAGCAGCTATGAGCATGATCGCCGGTACCGCAAGAAGTATGGGCATCACAGTAGAAGAGTAATGGAGGAACGGACATGAAACATGGTAAGAAATATCAGGAAGCTGCGAAGCTGGTAGACCGTAAAATACAGTATGATCCGGCGGAGGCAGTTGCATTAGTAAAGAAAACGGCTACGGCGAAATTTGATGAGACCGTAGAAGTTCATATCAAAACCGGTTGTGACGGCCGTCATGCGGAACAGCAGATCCGCGGAGCGGTAGTATTGCCGAACGGTACGGGCAGAACGGTAAAGGTTCTGGTTTTTGCCAAAGGCGACAAGCTTGCGGAAGCGGAAGCGGCGGGCGCTGATTATGTCGGCGGTGACGAGCTGATTCCGAAGATCCAGAATGAAGGATGGCTGGATTTTGACGTTGTAGTTGCAACTCCCGACATGATGGGCGTTGTAGGACGTCTTGGTAAGGTGCTCGGTCCGAAAGGTCTGATGCCAAACCCGAAAGCCGGTACGGTAACGATGGATGTGACCAAGGCTGTCAACGATATCAAAGCAGGTAAAATCGAGTACAGATTGGATAAGGCGAATATTATCCATGTGCCTGTTGGTAAAGTTTCTTTCGATGAAGCAAAACTGCAGGAGAATTTTGATACATTGATGGAAGCAATTGCTAAGGCAAGACCTTCGGCTGTAAAGGGACAGTTTTTGAAGAGCATTACGCTTTCGACGACAATGGGACCCGGTGTGAAGGTAAGTACAGCAAAATATTAATCTGTTTAAGGAGATTCCTGCTGGAAACGGTGGGAATCTTTTTGCTATAACAGTTCGAAATACCAGGGGATAAATCGGCAGT
>CALDLG010000218.1 GCA_937910785.1 uncultured Lachnospiraceae bacterium
GTGACAGGATTCGAACCTGCGACCTCCTGGTCCCAAACCAGGCGCTCTAGCCAAACTGAGCCACACCCCGGTACGCTGCATTTTCACAATTTTGACCACAACGCAAAACATATTATATAATAAGAAAAAATATCTGTCAACCACCTTTTGTTTTTTTCTGCCAAATTTTTTCTGCTAAAATTCTGCAAAAGCTTTTTCCGCTAAAGATAGTTTACTGTATAATGCGCTTCTCCATTTCCGTCAACCTCCATCAGTATGTAGGAGGGCCGCCGTCCTTCCTGTCTCGGATAACTCAGACTTCCCGGATTGATCAACGTCAGGTTCCTTCCGATATCGATGACCGGTTTATGGGTATGTCCGCACATGACAATATCCGCTTCCCTGTCTCTGGCCTCCTGCTTAATCGTCTCATAGTTCATATAAACACAGTAATTATGGCCATGCGTCAGCCAGACTCTGTAATCTCCTATCATGAATTCCGCTTCCCGCGGCACCGGAGACAGAAAGTCATTATTTCCGCGCACCATCTTCACCGGACATCCTGCCGCCTCTTCAATGAGGCGTTCACTGCCTTCCACGTCACCGCAGTGTACCACCATGTCCACCGGTCTGACCTGATCCATCACCCGAAGAAAGTTTTCATCCCGGCGGTGGGTATCGCTCACAATCAGTATTTTCATAGATTCTTCCTTTTCCCAAGCTCTTCCCGCATAGCCGCAAGCGCCCTGCCGCGGTGGCTGATCGCATTTTTTTCTTCTTCGCTCAGCTGTGCGGAGGTGCACCCGTATTCCGGCAGGTAAAAAATTGGATCATAACCGAAACCGTTCTCGCCCTTCGGTTCGTAACCGATTCTGCCCTCTATGGTACCGAGCGTCGTAAAAACCTCACCGTCCGGCATTGCCGCCGCAATCGCGCAGACGAATCTGGCTGTCCTTTTCTCATCCGGCACACCTTTCAGCCTTTCCAACAGATTCGCATTTTTAATATCATAAGACGTATCTTCGCCCAGATAACGCGCCGAATAGATGCCCGGCTCTTTATTCAGATAATCAATCTCCAGACCGGAGTCGTCGGCAAGCACGATAGAATTCGTTTTGGCTGCTGCCGCTTTTGCCTTGATTATGGCGTTTTCCTCGAAATTTTTCCCGTCCTCCACGATATCGACCTCAATTCCGGCCTCTTTCATGGACAGAAGCTCCGCATCGATTCCGGCCATGATCTGGCGGATCTCTCTCATTTTTCCCTCATTTCCGGTCGCAAAAATAATAGTCTGCTTCATTTTGCTCATTCGGTTCCTTCCTTAATTTATAAATCCATCTTAAATCTATCCGGTATAGCCGGCCGGCCAGCTCTCACAGGATATCATTCATAGGCTTTCAGGATCGCCTGATAAATCCCTTCCGCAATCTTCTCAATATAATCTTCTCGCCCCAATAATATTGCTTCCTGACCGTTACTGATATAGCCTACGCGAATCGCCGCCGCCGGAACAGTCGCTTCATTGATTACGGTATCCTCCTGTGCGGCATCGACAAGTCCGTTTGCCTTTCCACTGATCGCCGTAACGACTTCCCGCTCCAGAAGATCCGCAAGCTCCACGCTGCCGAAACCGGGAATAAAAAATTTACTGTTATAGACCGCTTCTGTTCCGTATATTTTGGAATCCTCGTTTTCATTGATTTCGATTCGAATCAGCATATCGGCTTTCGCTGCATTCGCAAGATCGACCCGCTCTTCTTCGGACAAAGCCCCGTCATCCATTCTGGTGTAATAGACCTTAATATCCGTCTCATCCAGCTTTTTTTTCAGGGCACGGGCTATTTCCAGTGTAATATCTTTTCCCTGCAGCTCTTCAGAAACGGCTCCCGTCACTTCTCCGCCATAAGCAGGATCGATTACAACGATTTTATTATAGGCCTCTCTCGGCGTCATAAACTCAATATACAGTTTGTTATCCTCAAAAATACTGTGATACTCATAAATATCCGTCAGCCGGAATTTCAGCCAGAACGTATCCGTCCCGTTCTCAAAGCAGCCGTCGATGACCGCGCTCCGGTTGCCGTAAACGCCCTGTGTCCGGTAAAAATCACCATAGCCCGCGCCATCCGCATCCTGCCTGATGCTGACCCAGAGCTCTTTATCCATATAATGGTTTTCAATCGTTACATTTTCGGCCTTTACATCCGTATGCAGGGGGATACAGAAATAATTCATCTCCTGGCCGTTCTGCTCGAAAAAAATACTGTTCTGGTCCTGACCGGAATCCGGAACGCCTTCCTGCCCGCTGCTCTGACCGTCCGGGAGATTCTGTCCGCTTTCTTCCTGCCTGCTCTGCGCCACCTCGTCCTGTGCCACATCCGCAACTACGATAATTTTATTGGCCGAGTAATAGAAAACAGCCGCCAGCGCACAGACCGCGAACAGCGCGGTATATACCGCCGTTCTTTTTATCAGTTGATTCTGCTGCATTTCAATAACCATACCTTTCTCTATGGTTTCCGTTTAGGCGGCTTCGGTCCCATAAACTGATAATAGTATGTTTTCATCATACCGTTATAAATCTTCCGGTTCTTATCCGCTTTTCTTCCAATATACTGCTCAGCCTGCTCATAGGCGGAGATCACATACATCGACCAGCTGTCAAGCGCCTGATATCGTTCTCCCAGGACCCGGTAAATGCCGGGAAGCGTATCTTTATCCTCAAGCCGCTCTCCATAGGGAGGATTGGTGATCAGAAATCCGTATTTCTTCGGGTGGCTAAGCTGCTCCACATTCCTCCTCTGAAAATGAATCAGGTCTTCCACTCCCGCAAGCCGCGCATTCTCTCTGGAAACCGCTACCATTTTGTCATCCACATCATATCCCTGAATATCGGGCTTCACAGTTCGGTCTACGCCCGCATCCGCCTCGTCCATCGCCCGGTACCAGGCCTTGCGTGACACAATATGGCCCCATTCCTCCGCCAGAAAGCTCCTGTTCGCTCCCGGTGCCATATTGGCCGCCATCATTGCCGCTTCAATCGGAAATGTGCCGCTTCCGCAGAACGGATCGACCAGAATCCGGTCTCTGTTCCAGGGCGTCAGCATAATCAGCGCTGCGGCCAGATTTTCCGCAATAGGCGCCTTCGCCGTCAGCTTCCGGTATCCTCTCTTATGCAGCGATTCGCCCGTCGTATCCAGACCGACGATGACCTCGTCCTTCATCAGAAAGACTCTCACCGGAAAAGAGGCGCCGCTTTCTTCAAACCATTCTTTATGGTAAACCGATTTCAACCGTTCCACCATCGCCTTTTTCATAATGGACTGGATATCGGAAGGACTGAACAACCTGCTTTTAATGCTGGCGGCCTTCGCCACCCAGAATTTTCCATCCTGCGGAATATAGTTCTCCCATGCAATGGCGCGGGTCCCCTGAAAAAGTTCTTCGAAGGTTTCCGCATGAAAACTGCCTGCCTTCAAAAGCACCCTTTCAGCCGTGCGCAAAAAAACATTCGCGCGGCAGATGGCATTTTCATCGCCTGCGAAAGTCACACGACCGTCTTCTACCGAGGATACTTCATATCCAAGATCTGTAATTTCCTTTTTTAATACTGCTTCCAGCCCGAAATGGCATGGCGCGATAAAATACATTTTTTCCATAAACACATTGTAAAGTTTTGTGCTTTTCCTGTCAATCATTCCGCATAAAATTTGATTTACAATTCCTGCCGGCAGGGGTAAACTGAAAGAAATGAGACTTTATGCGGAATACAGACCGCACGAAAACGATGGAGGACGGGTATGGAAACACAGGGCAGTCAGATCGCGGACAAAGTATTGGAAAATATACGGAAGGTCATTATCGGCAAGGATGAGACGATCCGGCTGCTTCTGACGGCGCTTCTTGCCGACGGACATGTTTTGCTGGAGGATGTGCCGGGAACAGGGAAGACCCGGCTTGCAAAAGCACTCGCCAGATCGCTTTACGCGGACTTTTCCAGAATTCAGTTTACGCCGGATTTACTGCCCACCGACATTACGGGTCTGAATGTCTGGGACAGGCAGAGCAACTCCTTTATCCTGCGCAAAGGTCCGGTATTCACCAACATTCTGCTGGCGGACGAAATCAACCGGGCAACGCCCAGAACCCAGGCCGGCCTGCTCGAATGCATGGAGGAACGGCAGGTAACGATCGACGGTGAAACGTATCTGCCGGGAGAACCCTTTTTTGTCATCGCCACACAGAATCCTGTGGAGACAGCCGGTACTTTTCCGCTGCCCGAAGCGCAGATGGATCGTTTTATCATGAAGCTGTCCATGGGACTGCCCACGAGGGAGGAGGAACTGAATATTCTCTCCCGCTATATGAAGAAAGAACCGCTTACGGAGCTTTCCGGCGTGCTGACGCTTGAGGAACTGCGGCAGGCCAGACAGGACGTTGTCGGGATATATGTCCACCAGGCGGTACAGGAATATATGGTGGATATCATTTCCGCCACCCGTATGGAGGAAAACATTCTCATGGGTGTCAGTCCAAGAGGCAGTCTTGCCCTTCTTCGCTGCTCCAAAGCTTTCGCCTGGCTGCAGGGCCGCCCTTTCGTCATCCCCGATGATGTAAAAGCCGTTGCGGTTCCGGTACTGGCCCACAGACTTCTGTTGGATTACGGCCGGGACAGCGGACGGGAAAGCGCCGGTCTCATCCGGAAGATTCTGGAACAGACGAAGGTTCCCACAGAGGATTTTCAGACATGATGAAAATAATTGGACTCGGTCTTCTTGCCCTCCTGCTTACATGGCTCCAACGCCTCCTTTATGCCAGACTCTGGGCTAAGAAGCTTAAAATCCGGCTGGAATTTACAAAGGACAGCCTGTTTGAAGGAGAAAAGGGCGAGCTTCTTGAAATCATCGAAAACGGGAAACGTCTGCCTCTCCCCATGTTAAAAGTAAAATTTCAGACCGATCGGAATTTGCGGTTTACGGACTCCCGGAGTTCCAAAGTGACCGATCAGTATTACCGCAATGATATTTTTCAGGTGAAAGGCCGGGAGCGGATCACAAGAAAACTGGAATTTACTGCCGCCAAAAGAGGCTATTATCGAATTCACAACATCGATCTGGTAGCAGCGGACCTGTTCCTTTCCTCGGAAATGGTGGAAAGCAGGCAGACAGACCGGTATTTCTATGTCTATCCCGCTCCGTTTGTCTCCGAAGAATTCCGCAAATCCTTAAAAAAACTGAACGGAGATCAGCTTACGAAAAGGCACTTTCCCGAAGATCCCTTCGAATACCGGGGCATCCGGGAATACCAGCCCTATGACGATATGCGCAGCATCAACTGGAAGGCTTCCGCCAGAACCGGAGACCTGAAGGTCAATCAGAAAAACTGCACCGCCTTGCAGACGATCCGCATCTTTTTTAACATCGAGGATCGGGGAATCCTGAAAAAAGACGATGCCGTGGAAGCCTGTCTCAGAATCACCGCCGGGCTTGCGGTCTTTTTTCTGAAGCAGGGCGTCCGGACAGCCTGTTACGGTAACGGAATGGATATTCTTCGAGGGGAACCGGTACGCATTGCGGCCGGTGCGGGTTCCGGTCAGATACAGCAGATCTGCAGGGCGCTTGCCCGCATCGACACAGGGCGGAAAACGGCAGACTTCACCGCATGCTTCGAAGAAGAGCTTCTGCACATCTCTTCCGGCACGACCACCATTTTCGTATCCCCCAATGCCTATGACGACTTTCTGTCACTGCTTGGCCGCTATCGGAAGCAGGACGGGGAATGTCTCTGGTTTTATCCGGTATCGGAGTCGGATAAGCAGACACCGGATTTTCCCCCGGAATGGAAAAACGGTATCCGGCTGCTGCCAATCGAACGGACCCAGGAATACCGGTAACGAAAAATGCTGACAAAGCGCAGACATCTGTCGGACAGAAACATATTATGAGAAAGCATGCAATGAGAAAGGAGAAAGCTTCATGAAGCAGGAAAAAATCATTGCGGCGGCGGATATTCTTGCCACCCAGATGAATCACTGGACCCTTTTTTCCGTTCTTGCGACCGCCGCCGTAATCTCCGGCACGAAGCCGCCTCTCGCATTATGGGCGGTCTGCGGCCTCCTTCCGGTCCTGTTTTTTTTGATCAGAAGATACACCAACCGCTTTCTGCTTCTGGCCGGCAGTCATCTTCTCTGCCTCGCCCTCCTGTTTAACATCCCCATTGCTTCTCTGGCAGTCAGGCTTCTTTTCTGCCTCTACGGAATCGGACTGGCCCTCTGTTCCTTTTCCCTCCGCATTCGGACAAAGGAACGGCTGGACGAAGCCATCGTTCCGGCTCTGGCTATTGGCATCACCGCCCTGTCCCTTTTTCTCCTGCACTATCGAAAGCATACCGGAGCGGATTTCTATTTTATTGGGGTAATTTCCATTTATTTCACTTGTTATTATATCAGATGTTATTTGAAAAATTATCTATATTTTATCAGAGTCAACGCCGGCAGCACCGGCCGGATTCCCCGCCGGGAGATCTTTCTGACAGGAACGCGCCTGTCTCTCCTGTATACGCTGTCGGGAATCGCCGCCATCCTGCTTCTTTCCGATCTGAACTGGCTCTCATGGCTTTTTGAGGCAGTCAGAAAAGGCTTCCTATGGCTTCGGGAACATGGCTTTTTCGCCTTTCTCGCATCGCTTTTTGACCGGGTGCCGGAGCATTTTTCCGAACCGATGCAGCGTCCGGCTCCGGACAATTCGGCGGTTATGGCGTTCAGCGAGGGCGAACCCGGTCTTTTCTGGCAGGTACTGGAAAGGATGATAGAAATTCTCGTACCGATTTTCTTTCTTTTTTTACTCCTTTATGCGCTGTTTCGGTTTGTTCGAATGGTATGGGAACGTTTCCGCCACAAAAAACTGTTTGCAAAAGAAACTGCCTCTGAGGACAGTCATGACATTCGGGAACACTATGAAATAAAACAGGAAAAGGGGGATTCCGTACGTTTTCTTTCCTTTCTGAAACCAAAGGAAAGAATCCGACGAATCTATAAGCAGAGAATCGGAGCCAGACGAAAAGATCTCCGGGACAGCCGTCCTGCCCGGCCATTCGACAGCTATACCGCCAGAGAATGTGGGAATCTTCTTCATGAGGAAACGCTCTCCCTGCTATACGAAAAGGCCCGGTATTCGAATATGGAATGCACAAGAGATGATGTCAGAAGCGCTGCCGGAAAATAAAAAACGGTCATTTTTCCAAAAACGGCACAGCCCGGTAAGCTGTGCCGCTTTTATAATTAGTAGTTGTTTTTCTGGCTGTTCTGCGCGTTGCTGCTGGAGCTGTTCTTAGAATTGTTCTTCTGGTTGTTCTGAGAAGAGTTCTGGCTGTTGCAGTTATTAGCCTTGTCCTGCTGTTTCTCATTGTTCTGCGCATTCTGGTTATAATCATTCTTAGACATCTTGCATACCTCCTGATTGATTTATATTACAAAAATAGTATTGCAAGATCTTCGGAAAAGTATTCAAAGTAAATATAGGTCTTTAGTACCATTTTTTTATGAAAAAGTACCAAAATAATGACTGGTACTTTGGTACTATTTTTGATTGCATTTTTTGAAAAAGTGTATATAATAATAATTGTAGATAGGAACACCCCTTCAATTTTCTATTTACAAACCCTTATATTTTAATTATTTATACTCCCCTTAATAGCCCATTATTAACTCAAACTTCCCACACCTAAAGCGGGACTCTCACTTTGAAAAATCAATACT
>CALDLG010000219.1 GCA_937910785.1 uncultured Lachnospiraceae bacterium
GGAAGATCGAGAACGGGGAAATTGTTCCGGCGTCGGAGCCCGTCATTACCTGTCAGTGCATTCGCGTGCCTGTTTTGAACGGACATACGGCTGCCGTTTTTGTGAAATTCAGAAAGAAACCGACGAAGGAGCATCTGATTCAAAAACTGACGTCTTATAAAGGGCTTCCGCAGGAGCTGGAGCTGCCCAGTGCGCCGAAGCAGTTCATTCAGTATATGGAAGAGGACAACCGGCCGCAGGTGAAGCTCGACGTGGATTATGAGAACGGCATGGGCATCAGTGTAGGGCGAATCAGAGAGGACAGCGTATATGACTGGAAATTTATCGGACTGTCCCACAATACGGTGCGCGGCGCGGCGGGCGGAGCAATTCTGTGTGCGGAGACGCTGAAGGCGAAAGGATATATAAACAGGAAATAGTTTCATGGCCATTGATGGGGAGTGGCATATAGGGGATAATATTTTTATGGATGACTTACGGGGCCAGATAGAGTTACTGAATTCTGTGAACAGGAAACTGATGAAGGACGTCAAGATGCTTCATCTGATCTGTGAAACCTCTAACAGCGCTTTTCTTTACTATAATTACGAAGAAGATACCTTCCGGACGATCGCGAACTGGGATTATTTCTTTGACTTTGAGGTGAAAAGCACGAAGGATTTTAACAGATTCTATGATTGTGTGGAAGAAAAATATGCCGTTCCGCTAAAGGAAGCGCTTTTTATCGAAAAGAGAGGCATGCAGTCGACCGCCATAGACGTTAAGATGAAAGACGGCAGAATGTGGGTGGAAGTGGAGATCACGATCGTCTATGACGATGAAGGAAATCCTGCGGATAAGATTATCCGTTTTAAGGATGTGACGAAATTCAACTCGCAGAATGACGAATTGACATATATGGCATATTATGATTTGCTGACCGGTTTATATAATCGCAATTATTTCGTGCGACTTTTCGGAGAACAGGTGCACCGCGCCGGAGAGGAGCAGAAGGAAGTTGCGATCATGTTTATCGATCTGGACGATTTTCGTAAGATGAGCGACGAACTGGGCATTATTATCGGTGACGAGATCGTGCAGAATTTTGGCCAGTATTTAGCGGAGCTTTCGGAAGAAGATATTGTTATTTCCCATTTTAACGGTGACATTTTCTGCATTGGCATCTATGATCCCTATGGAAGCAGAAGTGTGGCTTCCATTTATTCCCGGATCTCCGGGAGACTGGAGAAACCATTTAAATTAAGCAGCGGACAGGAGATTTTCCTGACGGTCAGCGTGGGAGTTGCGGAATACCCGGAAGCGGCTACGGATACGTTGGAGCTGATTAACTGTGCGGAAATCGTCATGTTCCGGGCCAAGGAAAACGGAAAGGGACGGATACAGTATTTTGATGGTTCCATTTTGGAAGATTTCCTGCAGAACGTATCTATTGAGAACAAGCTGAAAGAAGCTGTTTTTTCCCAGAATTTCACGTTGTACTTTCAGCCGCAGTTTCATACTGCGGACAGAATTCTGCGGGGTGTTGAAGCGCTGATCCGCTGGAAAGATGAAACGGGTCGATCGATCAATCCGGACATCTTTATTCCCATTGCGGAGAAGAACGGGACAATCGTGCCGATCGGCTCCTGGGTCATGGAAGAGAGCGTTCGCATTTACGCGGGATGGAAAGCGAAATACCATTACCCGATGATTCTGTCCCTGAATATTTCCGCCATTCAGTATAAACAGCCGGATTTCGTGGAAAAGGTTGTGGAGATTCTGAAAAAATACGATATTTCTCCGGAAGAAATAGAGCTGGAAATTACGGAGAGTATTCTGATCGACAGCTTTCAGGAGGTTACGGAAAAGCTTGCCATTCTGAGAAATATCGGCATTAAAATATCACTGGATGATTTCGGAACAGGTTATTCTTCCCTGTCTTATCTGAAAGGGCTGCCGATCGATACGCTGAAGGTGGATAAATCCTTTATCGATACGGTCATTACGGACGAAAATACACGAATTATTACGGAATCCATTATCTATATGGTGAAAAAACTTGGTTTCGAAACGATTGCGGAAGGTGTGGAAACGCAGGAACAGTTCGATTACCTGACCGCAATTGACTGTGACAATATACAGGGCTATTATCTTGGAAGGCCGATGCCGCCGGAAAAGATAGAAGAATTACTTGTAAAAATACTCGAATAACACATCGGGCAGGAATGAGGGATTTTATGTTATCAGGCAGAATCGCGGAATTGCAGTATCTGGATCAGTATTATGAGAAAACCGGCAGCCAGATTCTGGTTGTATATGGGCAGAGACATATCGGGAAAACAGCTCTTTTAAAAGAGTTTGCGGAAGACCGGCAGAGCCATTATTATCTGGCGAAGCCCTGTTCGGAGCGGGAACAGATGTATCAGTGGGGGATGCAGATTCGGACGGCTGGAATGGATGTGGGGGAATTCCCCGCACTGAGCGATATTCTGGAGGCACTCTGCGCTCAGGGCGGCAAGAAAATTATCATGATTGATGAATTTCAGAATCTTGCCAAAACAAGCGAATCTTTTATGCGCGAACTCGTGCGTTTTACGAACGGCCTGGATGAAAAGAACGGCGTGATGGTACTGCTTGGAAGTTCGTCCATCGGATGGATTGAGAACAGCATGATCACCAGAATCGGAGAGTCTGCCCGCTCATTGTCCGGGCTGCTGAAGGTCCGGGCATTGTCTTTTCACGATATTGTGCATCGCTTCCCCGATTTCCGAATCGAAGAGTGCGTGGAGGCATATTCTATCTTAGGCGGGTTTCCGGGGCTGTGGAATCAGTTTGATGACAGGCTGTCGATTCAGCAGAATATCTGTCGGCATATTTTGAACAGGGACAGTTGTCTGTTTGAGGAATGGGAACGCATGGTGGCGGAGCAGCTGCGGGAAACGAGTGTTTACAACACGATTCTGGCCGCGATCGCATCGGGAAAATATAAGCTGAATGAGATCTATCTTCATACGGGTTTCTCTCGTGCCAAAATCAGTGTCTATCTGAAAAATCTGATGGAGCTTGAGCTTGTGGAAAAGGTATATTCCTACGATATGGCGGATAAAGAAAATGCACAGAAAGGGATCTATCGGATCATTCATCCGTTTGTCAATTTCTATTTTACCTATCTGTATCCGAATATGAGCGCCTTGCAGACCGTTTCTGTAGGAGAATTTTATAATCAGTATATTTATCCCTGTTTTAAAAAATATGTGTCAGGCTGCTTTAAGCAGGTCTGCCGCGAGCATCTTGCCAGGATGAATAAAAGGGGCCGTCTTCCGATTCAATATGTGAACAGCGGCGAATGGGTCGGCAAGGAAGGAACGATCGATTTCATTGCGCAGGATACGGACGGAAAGACATTAATCGCGCTCTGTAACTGGGAGAAGGCCATGATGACGTACGAGGATTATGAGTGGCTGCTTTCCTATGCCAGAAAAGTAAAGCTCAGCGCGGATTACATCTATCTGTATACGGCTTCCGGTTTTGACGAAAGACTTGATCTGGAAGCGAAAGTAAAAAAGAATCTGAAACTGATACAGATTACGGATATCTGACCGGTATCCGATATGAGGAATTATGAAGAAAAATTTGTTTATTGCAGAAAAGCCCAGCGTTGCAAGAGAGTTCGCCAGGGCTTTGAAATACCGGATGAGCAATCGGGACGGATATATGGAGTCCGAAGAGGCGCTGGTGACATGGTGCGTAGGCCATCTTGTCACGATGAGCTATCCGGAAGCTTATGATGAAAAATATAAAAGATGGTCACTGGATACCATTCCCTTTATCCCGGAAGAATTTAAGTACGAGGTGATTGACGGAGTCAAAAAGCAGTTTGGAATCGTGAGCGGACTGCTGAACCGGGAAGATGTGGAAACGATTTATGTCTGCACCGACTCCGGGCGGGAGGGAGAATATATTTACAGACTGGTGGAACAGCAGGCGAATGTGACCGGCAAGACGCGCAAAAGAGTCTGGATCGATTCCCAGACAGAAGAAGAGATTCTGCGCGGAATCCGGGAAGCCAAGGATCTGTCGGCCTACGATAATCTGAGCGATGCCGCTTATCTGCGCGCCAAAGAAGATTATCTGATGGGCATCAATTTTTCCAGAGTGCTGACGTTAAAATACAGTTATCCCGTAAAAAATTATTTAAAAGCCGACAGGGCCGTTATCTCCGTGGGGCGGGTCATGACCTGCGTACTCGGCATGGTGGTCAACAGAGAACGGGAAATCAGGGATTTTGTGAAAATTCCTTTTTACCGGATTCTGGCGGATATCGATATCAGAGGAAGAAAATGCAGCTGTGAATGGAAGGCGGTGGAGGGTTCCCGTTACTTTGCATCCCCGCTTCTCTATAAAGAGAACGGGTTTAAACAGCGGGAAACGGCCCAGGAACTGCTTGCATATCTGTCCAATGAGCCTGTTTCCGAGCCGGTTCTGCAAAGCATTGAAAAGAAAAAAGAGACGAAGAATCCGCCGCTTTTATACAATCTGGCGGAATTGCAGAACGACTGTTCCAAACTGTTCAAGATCAGTCCCGACGAGACGCTTCGAATCGCACAGGAGCTGTATGAGAAGAAGCTGACGACTTATCCGAGAACGGATGCGAGAGTGCTTTCTACGGCTGTTACAAAGGAGATTCACAAAAATATCGGGGGCCTGAGGCAGTATGGTCCCGTCAGAGAACTGGCAGAAGAGATTCTTGAGAAGAAAAGTTATCAGAATATAGCGAAGAGCCGTTACGTCAATGATAAGCAGATTACCGACCATTACGCGATTATTCCGACCGGGCAGGGATTTCAGGCACTGGGAAGTCTGAATACGACGGCGGCAAAGGTTTACGAATGCATCGTCAGAAGGTTTTTGAGCATCTTTTATCCGCCGGCAGTTTATCAGAAGATCAGCCTGCGGGTGGATATCAAAGAAGAAGCTTTTTTCTCCAATTTTAAGGTGCTGGCGGAAAGCGGTTATCTGAAAGCTGCGCAGTATTCCTTTATGGCCGGCAGAGCGGCAAAAAGCAGAGAACCTGCCGCGGATAATGGAGCGGAGGGGAAAAAGGAAGCCGATGCGGACGGCGGACAGACGGAGGAAGCCTGTGATGAGTCTTTTATGGAGATTCTGAAAGGGTTGAAAAAAGGAGAAAAACTTGCATTGCAGGAGCTTTCGATCAAAGAAGGAGAAACGACACCGCCCAAACGGTATAATTCCGGCTCCATGATTCTGACGATGGAAAATGCGGGGCAGTTTATTGAGGATGAGGAGCTCCGCGCGCAGATTAAGGGAAGCGGAATCGGAACTTCCGCGACGCGGGCCGAAATTTTGAAGAAGCTCGTACATATCCGGTATCTGGAGCTGAATAAGAAAACACAGGTGATTACTCCGACGCTGCTCGGTGAAATGATTTACGAGGTAGTTTCTTCATCTATCAGGCCGCTGCTTGATCCAAGGCTGACGGCGAGCTGGGAGAAGGGACTGAATCTGGTTGCCGACGGGACGATTTCATCGCAGGAATATATGACCAAACTGGATGATTTTGTAACAAGAAGGACCAATATCGTGAAACAGTTGAACAATCAGGCAACGCTGAATGCAAGGTTTCATTATGCATCTCAGTTTTATAAAAAATCATAAAGCATAATTTTTATGAAAATTTTCAGGAAGGAAAAGGTGAAAAAAAGATGTCAAATGGTTTAAAAGATGTTATAATTAAAGAGCTTTATACGTTGGAAGAGACAATTGCTGCGGATGTGTTTGAGGGTGTGACTTATCCGTGGGAGGTCCTTCCGAAGATCGGAGAATTTATCGTAAGGCTTGGCAGCTCGCTGCCGGAGGATCGGTTCGAGAAGAAGGGCGAAAATATCTGGATCGCGAAGTCCGCCAAAGTGTATCCTTCAGCCTGCATCAACGGTCCGGCGATCATTGATGAGGATGCGGAGATCAGGCACTGCGCTTTTATCAGAGGAAATGCCATTGTCGGTAAAGGTGCGGTTGTAGGAAACTCAACGGAACTGAAAAATGTCATTTTGTTCAATAAGGTACAGGTCCCTCATTATAATTATGTCGGAGACAGTATTCTGGGTTATAAGGCACATATGGGAGCGGGTTCCATTACCTCCAATGTGAAAAGCGATAAAACGCTTGTCGTGGTAAGAGCAGGAGAGGAACGGTTCGAAACGGGTCTTAAAAAATTCGGAGCGATGCTCGGTGATAATGTGGAAGTCGGCTGCAACTCTGTTCTGAATCCGGGAACGATTATCGGAAAAGAGTCTAATGTTTATCCTGTTTCTATGGTAAGGGGATTTATCCCCGCACACAGCATTTATAAGAAGCAGGGAGAAGTGGCTGCCAAGAGGGATTAAAAAACAGTATTGGGGATAAGAGTATGGCAATTGAAGAAATGAATGTTGAAAATTTTGGTTCGATGATAAACAATATCATTGCCGGCATCTGTTTTTTTGAATATGAAAACAGGGAATTGACGCCGCTCTTTGTCAATGATGGATTTTTCCGTATGCTCGGATATTCCAGAATGAAAGGCATGCAGTATCTGAAAAATGTCAGAATGAGCATTATCCCGGAGGACCTGCCGATTTTTGAACAGGGAATAGAGGATGTCTTAAAAGATGACGGTTCCATTGAGGTGGAGTTCCGGACTGTTACGGCAAACGGAAGCCTCAGATGGCTTCAGGTCCGGGGCAACCTGTATGCGAGGGAAGGCGCAAGGTACATCATTGTTTCCGTTATTCAGGATATTACGGAGAAAAAGAATGTGGAGGAGGAGCTGCATCAGCAGGCGGAACGTTTACATATTCTTTTGGAGTCCGAAGGCGAGAAGATTATTGACTACAATGCCAAGACGGACGTACTTATCATTAAGAATTCAGGGGATTACGCGTCTACCGGAGAGCTGATTATTAACCGGTATATGCAGCAGTTCGATGAGACGGATTTTCTGATGGAAAGTCTTGGTGATCAGGTTCTTTTCGGAGAGAATATCGAAGACAATACCATTTTCGGAGAAGACAGAGAGAGTTACAGATCGATCTGGAACGGACTCCTTCGTTCGCCCAGACATGATACGATTGAGGTCCGAACCAGAAAATTTGATGAGGATTATACATGGTATCAGATGAATCTGACATCCCTGCTCGGAGCGGAAGGGTATGTCACGAGGATCGTGGGACGTCTGATCAATATTCATGAAAAGAAACTGCAGGAGCTCAATCTGCAGCTTCGTGCACAGCGGGATGCACAGACGAACCTGAACGAAAAAGAAGCGGCGGTTGAGCTGATTCGAAATGCTTTAAAGGAAGAAACGACAGGAGATGATTTGAGTGCGCTTCTGCTCGTCGATCTGGATAATTTTCAGGAGGCGAGCGAACAGATCGGAGTTGCGCAGTGCGGGAAAATTCTGTCGGAAACGGGAATTTATCTGAATAAGATCGTAAAGGGAAGCGATGTGATCGGCAGACTTGCGGAGGACAGATTTATTCTCTACATCAGTAAACTTGACGCGCTTTCCGATGTGGACAAAATCGCCACCGAGCTCGTGGAGAAGATCCGGTTCCGGCTGCCGTACCATGGAAATGAACTTCAGGTGCAGAGCTGTGTCGGCATTGCGATTTTTCCCTATCATGGGATTACTTATGAGGAGCTGTTTTCGAAGGCGAACAGAGCCATTCGGAGAGTGAAGACGAGAGGGCGGAGCGGATACCGCATTTATGATGCGGCCGTTACGATGGCGTATCATGCGCTTCGGAAAAATGACAATATCGCCTATGATCCGGAAAAGGGGATGGAGCTTGGCTGGAAGACGGAAGATATGGTCATGAACATCCTTTTCGAAGGAAACGTAATGGAAGCGGCATTACAGTCCGCCATCGAGCTCATTACGGTTCATTATAAGTTTCACCGGGGATTTATCTGCGGCAGTGAAAAAGGAGGCCTTCCGCTTTCCAGGCAGGTACAGTTTTCGGTCCATGGCTATGAAATGAAAGACGAGAGCAGGGAGCATTATGAACTGAGGCGGGTCGTTTATGAAGTGCTGTACGATTCCTTCAAAAACTGCAGCATTCTGCATGAATATGACATGGTGGTCGAGGAACTGCGGTATTACATGCAGTCGGAAGGCATTAAGAGCATGCTGTATTATCCGATCACATCCAGGGGTGAATTTCTGGGCGCGATTATTTTTGAAAATCATGTGGATGTACAGCTGGAATTCGATAACAATGTAATGGAAGAGCTGCGTTCTCTGTTCCGTATCATAGAGGCTCATGTTTTACAGATCGGTCTCATGGACCGTCTGCACGATTTTGCCACACAGATCGAGATGTTAGACAATCTGGACAGCTACGCGTATATTGTCAATGCCAATACTTATGAGATCGGCTTTGTCAATAAAAAGGTGCTGATGCAGACGCCGGAAGTTAAAATCGGCGATATCTGCTATCAGGCGATCCAGCACAGGGATGCGCCCTGTGAAGACTGCATCTTCAAACGGATGAACAGACAGGACCCGCATGCGAGATGTACGGAAGAGGTGTTCAATTATTCACTGCGGTGCTGGTGCCGCTGCAGTGCGAGCTGGTTGGAATGTAAGGAAGAGAACAAGCTCGGCCTGCTCAACGCCATTGACATATCGGAATATTTTATTGGCTGATTTGGAAAAAGACCCCGGATGGGGGCGTCAGAAATTTTAGAAAATACTGGATTTTTCGGCGGTAATATGCGAAAATGGAAACAGCGGTTATGACAGATTACAGAAGGTTTCCTGCGTAATCTGTTATCAAATATTATTACATAATCGAAAGGAGTTATCACATGATTTATTCAAAAGAAGTTGAAGAAATGTGTACCGTAGCACAGGGCGTACATCATGGCTGCGCTCCAATCCCGGAGGAAGCAAAGTGGATTCAGGCAAAAGAAGTGAAAGATATTTCCGGTTTGACACATGGCGTGGGCTGGTGTGCTCCTCAGCAGGGCGCTTGTAAGCTGACCCTGAATGTAAAGGAAGGCATCATTCAGGAGGCGCTGGTAGAGACGATCGGATGTTCCGGCATGACGCACTCCGCTGCGATGGCATCTGAGATTTTACCCGGTCTGACTGTTATGGAAGCGTTGAATACGGACCTCGTATGCGACGCAATCAATACGGCTATGAGAGAGCTGTTCTTACAGATCGTTTATGGACGTACGCAGTCCGCTTTCTCCGAGGAAGGACTTCCTGTCGGAGCCGGCCTTGAAGATCTTGGTAAGGGCCTGAGAAGCCAGGTAGGTACGATGTACGGCACCCTGAAGAAAGGTCCCCGTTACCTTGAAATGGCAGAAGGTTATGTAACAGGCATTGCACTCGACGCAAATGACGAGATTATCGGTTACAAATTTGTAAGTCTCGGTAAGATGACAGATTTCATCAAAAAGGGCGACGATCCGAATACCGCATATGAAAAAGCATGTGGACAGTACGGCCGCGTTGATGACGCTGTCAAGATCATCGATCCAAGATGCGAATAAAAGGAATGAAGTGAGGGATTCGTACAAAAATAAACAGGAGGAATAAGATAAGATGGCTTTATTTGAATCATATGAAAGAAGAATTGACAAAATCAATTCAGTATTAAATACTTACGGCATTTCTTCTATCGAAGAAGCTGAGAAAATTACAAAAGACGCCGGTCTGGATGTGTATGAGCAGGTTAAGAAGATCCAGCCGATCTGTTTTGAAAACGCTTGCTGGGCATATACGGTAGGCGCTGCGATCGCAATTAAGAAGGGTTGTAAAAAAGCTGCTGATGCGGCTGCCGCAATCGGAGAGGGACTTCAGGCTTTCTGTATTCCCGGTTCCGTTGCCGATACGAGAAAAGTAGGTCTTGGCCATGGTAATCTGGGCAAGATGTTACTGGAAGAGGAAACAGACTGTTTCGCGTTCCTTGCGGGCCACGAATCCTTCGCGGCTGCAGAAGGTGCGATCGGTATCGCTGAGAAAGCGAACAAAGTGCGTCAGAAACCGCTTCGCGTTATCTTAAACGGTCTTGGCAAAGACGCTGCGAAGATCATTTCCAGAATCAATGGATTTACTTTCGTTGAGACGGAATATGATCCGTATACGAATGAAGTTAAGGAAATTGAGAGAATCGCATACTCCGAGGGACTTCGTTCCAAAGTAAACTGCTATGGCGCAAATTCCGTTCCGGAAGGCGTGGCGATTATGTGGAAAGAAAACGTAGACGTTTCCATTACAGGTAACTCCACAAACCCGACGAGATTCCAGCATCCGGTAGCGGGCACCTATAAGAAAGAAAGAACGGAAGCCGGAAAGAAATATTTCTCCGTAGCATCCGGCGGCGGTACGGGACGTACGCTTCATCCGGATAACATGGCGGCTGGTCCTGCTTCCTATGGCTTTACGGATACGCTTGGCCGTATGCATTCCGATGCGCAGTTCGCAGGTTCTTCTTCCGTACCGGCACACGTTGAAATGATGGGTCTGATCGGTATGGGTAATAATCCGATGGTTGGCGCTACGGTTGCAGTTGCTGTTTCCATCGAAGAAGCAGCGAAGGAAAATCGTTTCTGAGAAAGAAACTGGAAGTTCTAAGAAAATGGCTTAATTTGGGGGCTTTTCAAGTCGTGATACGGGTTGAGAAGCCCCTGTTTTCGTGTAATAGGATTTTGCCAAAGAGTCAGGCTGTCGCTTTAACGATTGACAGATCGTGAAGCGACAGCCTGATTTTAAACGTTTCGGGATGCTGTTTTCTTAACCGGTGATAGACATGCCGGTTTTAAGCAGCAGAAAAGTTCTTTCCGCAGCATCGTGAAGCAGACCGCCTGCCTGATTTAAGACTTCTGAAAGCGGCATGGCGTAGTTCAGGGCGGGAACGATTGCTGTGATGCCGCAGTCATAAAGCTGTCCGGCATCGGGAAGCATGCCGCCTACCACCGCAATGACCGGAATCCCCTTTTTTTTCGCGTTTGTACCGATGCCCCAGAGCACCTTTCCCTGGGCAGACTGTCCGTCTGCGCGTCCTTCTCCCGTAATAATCAAATCCGCGTTTTTGATGAGTTCCTCAAAGCGGACAAGGTCTAACATCGTCTGAATGCCGGATTTCATTTCTCCATTCAGAAAAGCGCAGAGCGCGCCGCCGAGTCCTCCGGCGGCTCCGGCTCCGGCAATATCACTGATATCTTTTCCCAAATCGCTTTTGATCACGTCGGCAAAATGCTGCATGCCTTCCTCCAGAAGCGCGAGAGCCTCCGAAGAAGCTCCTTTCTGCGGACCATAAATGTATGTGGCGCCGCAGGGGCCGGTGAACGGATTGCGGACATCGCACATGACGGTAACGGAAATGTTTTCTTTAAGCGCCGGCAGGATATCGGAAGTATCAATACGGGCGACGCGGATCAGATTTTCTCCCGAAGGCGTTACCTCTTTGTCATTTTTATCCAGAAAACGAAAACCGAGCGCTGCCATGGCGCCCATGCCTCCGTCATTGGTAGCGCTTCCACCGACGGCGGTCGTAATCTTGCGGATGCCCAGTTTCAGCGCGTCCGCGATCAGTTCTCCTGTTCCATAGGATGTGGTTTTGAGCGCACATCTTTGGTCCGGCCGGAGTAGGGTGAGACCGGATGCCGCGGCCATCTCGACCACGGCGGACGGTTCGGCGCCCGGCTCCTCCAGTATGCCGTAAGCAGCTTTGGTTTTTTCAAAAAGCGGATTCAGGACCGTAAGGTGCCGAAGACGGCCGCCTCGTGAAGAAAGCACGGCCGCCAGTGTTCCTTCGCCGCCGTCCGCAATAGGGATTCCCGTAATTGTGGCATTCGGAAAATGCAGACGCGCCTCGGCGGATATGATTTCAATGATTTGATTGGATGGAAGGGTTCCTTTAAAGGAATCCGGTGCAATGACAATGTGCATAAAGGTTCCTCCTTTTCATTCAGCGTTTGTTCAGATTGGCTACGGAACTACGAAACTGCATTTTGGTGGGAAGCATCTGGTCAGCTTCTTTTTTGTCCGATTGAATCATGGAAAACAGTTTGGAAGCGGAAATCATACCCAGTTCATGAATAGGAACGCGCACGGTGGTGAGCGGTGGTGTAAGAAGAGCGGAGAAATCGAAGTCATTATGGCCGAATACGGAGATGTCTTCCGGAATACGCAGGTTCATGCTGCGCGCCGCCTTGTATACGCCGAGCGCCTTGATATCATCGGTGGCGAAAACGGCGGTAAGCTGTCTGTTGGCGCAAAGAAGATTCAGCGCTGCCATATAGGCTGTATCCACCGTATCTCCGCCGTCCACGAAGCAGTCTTCATCTGCGGTGATATTATGTGCATTCAGGCAGTCTTTGAGTCCCTGTACGCGGTCTACGGCTACGAAATGGTTGAGCGGCGCATGGATGCAGCCAATCTGTGTGTGTCCCATCTGCAGAAGATATTCCCCGATATCATAGCTGTCTTTGTAATTATCGGTATCTACGGAGACGATGGATTCGGATTTGAGAGAAGGATTGTATTTACCGATGACTACAATAGGAATTCCGGTGCCTGCAAGAACCTCCAGAAACCTGTTGTTTGTCCGGCTGCTCAATAAAACAATTCCCTTGATCAGCTTGCTGTTGATCATGGAAACGGCCTTTTCAATTTCATTTTCCTCATTATTGTTGGAATGCAGAATCATGTCATAGTCATGCTGTTCCGCCACCATGCCGATCGAACCGATAATGTTGCCAAAGTACGGATTGTCCGCGGCCTGCGTGGATGAGCGCGTAAAAATGATCAGAATATTATTGAAACCGTTGGAGGAAAGCCCTCTGGCAAGCTGATTGGGCGTGTAGTCCAGCTCTTTCATAACGGATAATACTCTGGAACGGGTTTCCGGCAGTACCGAAGGATGATTGTTCATGACTCTTGAGACGGTTGACATGGAAACACCTGCTTTTTTGGCAACTAATTGAATTGTTGGTTTCATAGACCCTCCTTGGTGTGAAAACTTTTCATGAATATATGAAAATTATATCAAACGAATTCCGGAAGCGCAAGATAAAATGTAAAAATATGCATATAAAAAGGAAAAATGAGACTGTAAGAAGGAAATAGGTGATAACGAAAACAGAGAAAAAGAAGAAAGGAACAAATTGGAAAGTTTCAATACATACGGTAATTCACCCATATATAGGGGATTCGAACCGGGGTGGAAATTTTTCATATAAAAATTTTGCAAAAACCTCTTTACAATCCTTTTGTCATTCGTTATAATCAATAATGAAAACGCTTCCATAAAGAAATGTTAAAACAGCAATTTAATTGGTTAAAACAGATAGAAAACAGACATATATTGCGAAAATGACATGCACATTTGCCAATAAGAACATGAAAGCGTTGCCAAAAGCATGAAAAAACAGATACCGAAATATGGAACGAATCGGGACGCGCCATAATGGGACGAAAATCAGGCGGAGAAAACAAAGTAAAAAGATCATACGGATCAGGAAGAGAGCGTACAAAAACATGGGCTGGAAAGAGCGGTTTATTGAAATATACGGAAGCGGGGCGGCGAGGGAATGGCTGCCGGAGCTTGAAAAAAGGATGCAGGCTGCCGGAGAAACGCTGCAAAACAAAACAGGCGGTACAAAAGACCAGAATGTCATTCTGATTACCTACCCGGACCAGTTTTATGGAGAAGAGAATAATCTTACGCTGTTCGAACGATTTGCCCAAATGTATCTGGAAGGGGTATTCGATGTAGTGCATTTTCTTCCGTTTTGCCCTTATTCGTCAGATGACGGTTTCTCGGTAATCGATTACAAAAGTCTGGCGGACGGTCTTGGAGAATGGGAAAATCTGGAAAGACTTTCCGGGCAGTTTATTCTGATGTACGATTTCGTCTGCAATCATGTGTCGGCAGAGAGTAAATGGTTTTTGAAATGTCTGGCCGGAGACAAGGCATATGAAAATTTTTTCATAGAGGCAGATCCGAAGGCGGATTGGTCCATGGTGATCAGACCGAGAACGACGCCGCTGCTTACCGGATTTTCTGCAGCGGACGGGGAAAAATATTATTGGACGACTTTCAGTGAGGATCAAATTGATTTGAATTATCACAATCCCGCGGTATTTTGGGAAGCGGCGGATATTTTTCTGACATATCTGGAGCGGGGCGGAACGTGGATTCGGCTGGATGCCATTGGTTTTCTGTGGAAGGAGGCGGGAACCTCCTGCATGCATCACGAAAACACACACAGGATTGTTAAACTGTTCCGCGCCATGATGGAGGAAGTTTGTCCGGAAGGCAGAATTGTAACGGAGACAAATGTGCCGCATGAAGATAATGTTTCGTATTTTGGAAACGGATATGATGAAAGTCATATGGTGTATCAGTTTCCCCTGCCCATGCTGGTGCTCTACAGTTTTTATAAAAAAGAGGCATCGGTGTTGTCCAATTGGGCATCCGGGCTTTCACTGCCGTCGGATAAGACATGCTTCTTCAATTTTCTGGCTTCCCATGACGGAATCGGCATAAATCCGGTCAGAAGCATTGTGCCGGAAGAAGAAATCGATCGTTTGGTCGTGCATTTACAGGAAAAATCGGATGCACTTGTTTCTTATAAAGAAAACGCGGATGGTTCCAGAAGTGCATACGAAGTGAATGTGTCTTATTTTTCCGCTTTACAGGAAGATTATGATTTCGAAACGGCAAAATGCAGATATCTGAATGCGCATGGCGTACTGCTTGGCATGCAGGGGGATGCGGCGGTTTATATCAATTCTTATCTGGGTGTGGAAAACGACAGGGAGGGCGTTTCGAGGACGGGAAGGAACAGAAGTATAAACCGGAAAAAGTTTGCATACGGGCAGCTCATGAAAGAGCTCGAAGAAACGCAGAGCAGGACGGCACAGATCAGGAAAGAAATGGAAAGACTGATACGGGTAAGGAAAAGCTGTGATGCATTTGACACCCATGCAAGGCAGACAGTTTTAAGGGAACAGAAGGAGCTGTTTGGTTATATCAGAAGCGGTAAAACGAAAACGGTGCTCTGCCTGCATAATTTTTCGGACAAAACGATAGAAAGAGCGGGCGTCAGCGGAAGAGATCTGTTGTCCGGAGAGGAAATAGAGGAAAGCGTTAAGATTGCGCCTTTCGATTTTAAATGGATTGCCCTGTAAGAGGGGTCATTTCGCAGGATGTATGCTATGTCCCGCGAAACGGGACATAGCTTCATTATATCACTACAAAGGAAAAAGAATAAAAGAAGGAAAGGAAGGAAAAGTTATGAAAAAGATGAAAAAGACACTGGCGGTAATTTTGGCAGCGGCAATGACGTTTAGCCTTACGGCATGCGGCGGGAATAAAGCGGAAGAAGCTCCGCAGCCCGATGCGCCTGCAGTGGAGAATACGGCAGAGAGCCAGGATCAGGCTCCCGACGTTTCGACAGAGGCGGAAGAAACCGAAGCGGGCGGGGAAGAAGTGGCAAAGAATCCCGTTACCATTCAGTTTATGCACAGTATGGTAGAAGAAGAACGTCAGCAGACGATTCAGGGACTGATCGATAAGTTTGAAGGGGAGTATGACTGGATAACGGTGGAGCAGGTGCCCGTTGACGGCGATTCCGCTTACGATACGAAACTGACGGCTTTTGCCGGAGGCGGTATGCCGGCGGTGATTGAAGTCAATCAGAACCGCGCCAAATGGCTGGTGGGAAATGAACTGGCCGATCTGGATGCCATTCGTGAAGTAATCGAATCCAAAACCGGTGACTATTATGATGCGATTTTAAAGATCAATACGACGGAAGACGGACAGAACTTTATCGGAGTGCCGGTCGGCGGCTGGGTACAGGGGATCTGGTACAATAAGACGGCATTTGAGGAAAAGGGACTGGCTGCGCCCGATACATGGGAAAATATTCTCGCCGCTGCGGAAGCATTTTATGATCCTGACAATAAGAAATATGGCATTGCACTGCCGACAGTGGACGGCTCATTTTCGGAGCAGAGTTTTTCTCAGTTTGCGCTTTCAGCAGGAGCCAACGCGCTCAACGCGGAGGGTGGCGCGGCTTTTGATTCTGACGAAATGGTAGAAGCGCTGACTTACTATAAGGAACTGTATCAGTATTCTATCCAGGGTTCCAACAGCACGACGGAAATCAAAGACGCCCTGCTGAATGGTTCTGTGCCCATGGGCATTTATTCTACTTATATTTTGAAGGATCTGATCAATGAAGGAATGATGGATGACTTTGGCTTTGCGCTGGTAACCAATAAAACAAGCGCTTCCTACGGAAGCGTCGGCATGCTTTCCATTTCTGACGGACTGAGTGAGGAAGAAAGAGAAGCGGCAGTTCTTTTCGTGGAGTTTCTGGTAAAACCCGAAAATAATATTACCTGGCTTCATATGGCACCCGGTGGACAGCAGCCGGTTATGCCTGCGGTAGCAGATGATCCGGCATATCTGGACAATGAAATTATCAAAGGATTTGAGACACTTTCGCCGGAAATATCCGCAGCATTTGGAAGCATTTCCCTTTTCGGGATTGTGGATGGCAAAAATTTTGTCAGCATGGGTGATGTTACGAGCTCCAATGTCATCGGGAGAGCGATCTATGATCTTACCGTAAATGACAAAGATCCGGCAGCTGTTGCGGCGGATACGCAGAAACAGATAGAAGAGCTGATTGCACAATAATTTTTTGAAACATTTGAAGAAGCTTAATATGGGGCTGACCCTGCTGATTGGCCTGGCCGGTGTCAGTCCCGTTTTATAAGGAGTGAGGCGATGAACAGAAAAAAAGAGAGGATGGCAGGCTTTCTCCTGATTGCGCCCAGCATACTGCTGATTCTGCTGCTGATAGGCTATCCGATGATTTATAACTTTATAATCAGCTTTCATAAAGTACCCGTGAACCCGAAAAAAGCCATGCAGCCCGTCGGTTTGGGAAATTTCAGCAAAACGCTGACAGATCCGTCTTTTTACAGTGCGCTCGGCGTAACGGTATTCTTTACCCTTCTGGTAGTCTTGCTGAGTACGGCCGCAGGACTTGCTGTGGCGATTCTGGTTAACCGGCCTTTTTTCGGAAAGAAGATCGTCAAGGCGCTGATTCTGCTTCCCTATATCGTGCCTTCCGTATCCCTGATTTTTGCATGGAAATATATGTTCAATAATACCTATGGAATCGTCAATTATCTGTTTGTGGATGTGCTTGGGCTGGCAAAACGGGCGCCGCTTTGGTTCGATCGGCCCGCGAGCGCTTTCGCGCTGGTTACGCTCTTTAGCATTTGGAAGTTTTTTCCCTATGCATTTATGTCCTTCTATGCCATTTTACAAACCATTGACAGAACACTGTATGAGGCGGCGGATGTGGACGGCGCAAACGGCTGGCAGAAATTTAAGGTGATTACCCTGCAGGAAATCAGACCGGTGCTTGCAACGGTCGTGACCCTGCGTACCATCTGGGTATTCTATATGTATACGGAAATCGCGCTTTTAAGCGGACAGGTAAAGACAATCAGCGTTTATCTGTATGAAAATGCCTTTTCCATGCGGGATATGGGCAAGGCAGCGGCTATTTCCATTCTGCTGTTTGCCATGATATTCGGATTTATTATGCTGGTGAGAAAGAAGGTGTTCCGTTATGAGTAAAAAGAAGAAAAAAATAGTGCATGGCATATTCTTTTATGTGGGAATTCTGCTTCTTATGGCGGCAATTCTGATTCCTTTCTTTTTCATGATTACCGTCTCTTTAAAAACATCAAAAGAAGCAATCCAGGTGCCGCCCACGATCTTACCGGAAGTGTTGACCATGCAGCATTACAGGGATATTTTCGATACCGGCATTTTCCCGTTTTTAAAATATTTTAAAAACAGCATGTATGTATCGGTGCTTGCGGCGTCGATCTCCCTTATTTTCGGTATTATGGCAGGGTATGCGCTTTCAAAGCTGCGGTTTCCCGGAAGGAAGACGATCAGCAACAGTTTTTACTGCGTCTATATGTTTTCCGGAATTCTGCTGATCGTGCCTTTGTATAGACTGCTTTCTTCTGTCGGACTTTATAATCGCAGAGAGGCGTTAGTGATTATCATGGTGGTGCAGACACTTCCTACGTCCATTTATATGCTGAAGGGGTTTTTCGACACGATCCCGCAGGAGATAGAAGAGGCGGGTAAGATTGACGGACTGAATTATGTGCAGAGTATTTTTTACATTGTCATTCCGATATCCGTATCGGGCATTGTATCGGTATTCGTGTATGCATTTATGATTGCCTGGAACGATTTTCTGTATGCGACGATTTTCTTAAGTTCGGCCGATTTTTTCACACTTCCGATCGGATTGAACGCTTTGTTTAACCGGCCGGATTATATCTGGGGCCGTATGATGGCCGCAGCGCTTGTCACTTCCGTTCCGGTGGTCATTATGTATGCGTTCAGCGAGTTTCTGATGAAAAAAGGAACGACGGAAGGCGGCGTGAAGGGATAATCGGGTTTTTAGCAGAATATGTCCCAAAACACGCGTTTTGAAGGTGTGCCGGCAGGATGAAAGAAGAAATGAAGATAACAGATAACAGGAAAGAAAGCATGGAACAGGGAAATGGAGGAAAGAAAATGGAAAGAGTAAGACTGACTTCCATGGAAGACGGTATTGTATTTTTGAAAAAAGAGACGATTGAGGAGCCAAAGGCGACAGAGGTTACGGTTGAAGTAAAGGCATCTGTGGTAAGTCCGGGGACGGAACGCGCGTTTATTCTGACGCTGGAGAATACGGATCACAATTATCCGCGTATTCTTGGCTACAGCGCGGCCGGAGTCGTTGTAAAGACCGGGAAGGACGTGACGGATTTTAAGCCTGGCGACAGGGTGGCGGGCATCATGCCGCATGCAAGCCTGCACAATGCGGAAAGCAAAAATCTGGTGCATATTCCGGATGATGTGAGTTTTGAGCAGGCCGCATTTGTCAGAATCGGTGTTATTTCCATGCAGGCGGTCAGGAAGGCGAGGCTGGAGCTGGGAGAGAGCGCGCTTGTTCTGGGCCTTGGACTGATCGGCCAGATGGCGATGCAGCTTGCGAAAGCAAACGGAGCTTCGCCCGTAATCGGACTGGATATTGTGGAGAGCAAACGAAGACTCGCAAAGGAACTTGGATGTACTTATATCTGCGATGCCGGAAAGGAAGATGCGGAAGAAACGATCAGGCGTATCGGAAACGGGAAACTGCCGCAGGTGGTCATTGAGTCCACCGGATTGCCGGGGCCGATAGAACAGGCAATTCAATTGACAGAAAAGTATGGCAGGGTTATTATTTTGGGGAGTACCAGAGGCAGTACGGAAATCAACTTTTACCGCGATGTGCACAAAAAGGGAATCCAGATTATCGGCGCGCATATTTCCTGCAACCCGTCGGACTCCTCCTATCCCGGCTACTGGACTTTTCGGGATAATGCGGACTGTTTTATGCGTCTTTTGTCGGAAGGCAGGGTAAACGTAGACCGGCTGGTGAGCCAGCGTGCGAATTATCATGACTACCATGATATTTATGAGAATGTTTTAAAGACAAAAGAGGACTATATTACGTCCATCATAACGTGGGAAGGAGTATAATGTCATGGGGAAAAAAGTAAATTATGCGATTCTGGGCTGCGGTGCAATTTCCAAAACTCATATCAAAGCGCTGGCACAGGTGGAAAATGCGGTATTGTATGCCGTATGCGATAAAGAAAAAGAGCGGGCTCTGGAAGCTGCATCGGATACGGGGGCGCTTGTTTATACCGATCTGGACAAGATGCTTGCCGATCCCAATGTGGATGCTGTGATTATCCTGACAGCAAGCGGAATGCATGGCGATATGGGAATGAGGGCGGCAGAAGCCGGAAAGCATGTTATCGTGGAAAAACCCATCGATATATCGGTGGAAAAGGCAAAACAGCTGATCCGTACCTGCGAGGAAAATCATGTTTCTTTAAGCTGCATTTTTCAGCACCGTTATGATGCGGATACGAGAGCGCTTGCGGAGGCGATCAGGGAAGGCAGGCTTGGGACACTGCATGCGGGATGCTGCCATACCAAGTGGTATCGGGGACAGGAATATTATGATGAAGTGGCATGGCGCGGAACCCGTAAGTATGACGGCGGCGGTGCGCTGATGAATCAGGGTATCCATCAGCTTGATTTGTTCCAATATCTCATGGGCGAAGTGGATGAGGTGTTTGCTTATTGCGCTACGAGAGCGCATGAAAGGATCGATGTAGAGGATTTGTGTATGGCGACGCTTAAATTCAGGAATGGTGCGCTGGGGATTATGGAAGCGAGTACGGTGGCGGCGCCGGGATTTTATACCAGAATTGATGTCAACGGAAGCAGGGGAAGCGTGATTTTACAGAATAATGCCGTAATGGAATGGAAGATTGAGGGAGAGGAAGCGTATCAGACACAGGAAACCGTTCTCCCGCACAGATTACAGCTTGCGGAAATTACGGAAAGCATTCTGAGAGGAGAGCCATCGCAGGTAAACGGAAGGGAAGCCTTGAAGGCTTTGCAGGTGGTGGAGGCTGTCTATCGGTCGGCCGAAACGGGAAGGCCCGAAAAGGTCTGCTACGAATAATGCCGCGCTGCGGCAGAGCGGGAGGAAAAACAAAACATGGAAACTAACAGAAATTCATGCAGAGACATTCAGATTTGTTACATCGGCGGTGGATCACAGGGCTGGGCCTGGAAACTGATGAGCGATCTCTATCTGGAGGAAGCGCTTTCGGGAACCATCCGCCTGTATGATATCGACAGAGGAGCGGCCAGGGCCAATGAAATTATTGGAAACCGTCTGTTTGCCGGAGAAGGAGCGAAAAGCCAGTGGAATTTTGTAACGGCTTCTTCTCTGGAAGAAGGACTAAAGGGAGCGGATTTTGTCATCATTTCCATACTGCCCGCAACTTTTGAGGAGATGCGCTCCGATGTGCATGCTCCCGAAGCGTATGGTATTTATCAGTCCGTAGGCGATACCGTAGGACCGGGCGGGTTGTTCCGTGCGCTGAGAACGATTCCCATGTATGAGGTGATCGCGAAAGCCATCAGGGCATATTGTCCGAAAGCATGGGTGATCAATTATACCAATCCAATGTCCATCTGCACGGGAGCGCTTTATCGGGTATTTCCTGATATTAAGGCATTTGGCTGTTGTCATGAGGTATTCGGCGCGCAGAGGCTTCTGCTGATGGCGCTGAAAGAAGAGCTTGGAATCGAGGAGCCAGACCGGCATACGCTTCGGACGAATGTGGCCGGCATTAATCACTTTACCTGGATTACGGAGGCTTCTTACCGGGATATTGATCTGTTTCCGGTCTATGAGCGTTTCGTGGAAAAGCATTACCATGAGGGAATCTGCGACAAGGTGACGGACTTTCATTTCATGTCGCAGAATAAGGTCAAATTCGACCTGTTCAGAAGATACGGTGTGATTGCGGCGGCAGGAGACCGTCATCTGGCTGAATTCGTTCCGGAGTATCTGGGAGATCCTGATACGGTGAAGACATGGGGATATGCGCTTACGCCGATTGAATACCGCATAGAGAACAAAAAGGACTTAAACGAGAAGAGCCAGGCCTATGCTTCGGGGCAGAGTCCGATTCCCATTGAACCTTCAGGAGAGGAAGGCGTAGCGCAGATGAAAGCCCTTCTCGGTTTGGGAGAGCTTGTCACAAATGTCAATCTTCCCAACAGAGGGCAGCTTGAGGCTTCACACGAAATTGTGGTGGAGACCAATGCGCTTTTTTCCAGAGATTCCGTAAAACCCGTTATGGCCGGCGCGCTTCCGGGAAATGTGGCTCTTTTGATGGGCAGACATATGCAGAATCAGGAAATGATCTTAAAAGCGGCGCTGGAACGGGATACGGAGCTTGCGTTCTGTGCTTTTATAAACGATCCGATTACGGCAGGTCTCCGTTTAAAGGAGGCGAAAGAACTGTTTACCCGGATGTTCGAGAGCACCAGAGAATATCTGCCGGATTATCCGGCGCTGCGCCAGTGATTTCGGATGTTCTTTTTCCATAGCCGGCTTGCCTTTTTCTGACAGGAATGGTATGATACATAAAATGCTATTTTCCGGCAAAGCAGGAGGAAGGACTATGGGACAGAATAAATATACGGGAACACAGACAGAGAAGAATCTGCAGGCAGCTTTTTCGGGAGAATCGGGTGCGAGGAATAAGTATACATACTTTGCCTCCGTTGCGAAAAAGGAAGGTTTTGAGCAGATCTCATCCATTTTTTTGAAAACGGCTGAAAACGAGCGTGAGCACGCGAAGATGTGGCTGAAAGAGCTGTGCGGCATCGGAAGTACGGCGGAAAATCTTGCGGCGGCGGCCGACGGAGAAAATTTCGAGTGGACGGACATGTATGAGGATTTTGCGAAAACGGCGGAAGAGGAAGGTTTTCCGGAGCTGGCAGACAAATTCCGCATGGTCGGAGCGATCGAGAAACACCATGAAGAGCGTTACCGTGCACTGTTGAAAAATATTGAGATGGCCGCAGTCTTTGCCAAAAGCGAAGTGAAGGTGTGGGAGTGCCGTAACTGTGGGCATATCATCGTCGGGACGAATGCGCCGGAGATCTGTCCGGTTTGTGCGCATCCGCAGAGCTATTTTGAAATCAGTGCGGAAAATTATTAGAAACGATTAAAAGAGAAGCAGGATCAGGGAAGCCGAAGTCCTGCTTTTTTCTGATACAGCCGTAATTAAAAAAGGAAACTTATGGAAAAGAAGATCAGGCAGTGGAAAATGGTCGGCAGAAAATTTTATATCGGGATCAGAGCTTCCTTTGCGGATTATACCGTTTCGCTTATCGCGATCGCGGCAGCCACAATCTGTTCGGCGGCGGTTGATGTCTGGTCGGATCAATATGCGGTCGTTTTACAGAGAGGACTCGTTCTTTTCTGCTTCGGCGCTGTTTTTACGGAGACTTATTTTGCGGAACGGAAAAAAAGAAAGCTATACGCCCTGGCCGTGGCGGCACTGACGGCGGCACTGATGGCGGTTGGCACGCTTTTGGAAGACCTGGCCGGCGTGGATGTGCAGGTGATGAATCTGACGGCCGGTGCACTTTCCGAACTGGCGTTTCGTTTTCTCTATGGATATCTGTTTCTTGCGGTATTCGGAACGGTTTATTTCTGTTTTAAAAGATCCGGAATCGGATTTCCGGAATATGTGCTGAAGGTATTTTCCAATCTGATGAAAGCCCTCGTCGTATTCCTGATTTTAACATTTGGCGTTCTGTTTATTACCGTCATTGTGAATACTCTCCTGATAGATGGCTATTATTCCGATCTGGACCGCCGTCTGGAAATTCTGGTAATCGGATGGTATCTTGCGCCGATGTGCCTGTCTTCCCTTCGGGATATGTCGAATGAACCGGGCGCGTTCCTTCGAACGATTGTAAAGTATATTCTGCAGTTCTTATCGACCTGCGGAATGGCGATCGTCTATCTATACGTGGTGAAGATCGTGTTTTCCCTTGAAGTTCCGTCCAATGAGCTCTTTTCCATCGTGTCTGCGTTGTTTTGCTTTGGCATGCCGGTATGGCTTATGGCGGAATATTACATGGAGGACACACGTTATGATAAGGTGTTTACCAAATTGCCGTATGCGTTTGCGCCGTTGATCCTGTTACAGCTTTATTCTATGATTGTCCGGATTGGTCAATATGGAGTAACGCCGGACCGCTATCTGGGCATAATGCTCATACTATTTGAAATCTATACGCTGTTTATCTGGCATTTTCGGAAAGAGAAACGCGAAAGGATGTTGTCTTTCTTATGTCTGCTGGCCATCATTTCCGTTTTTGCGCCCGGCATCAATATGTATCGGGTTTCCAACCTGTGCCAGCAGTCTTTTCTGAAAAAATATTATCAGACGGTTCTGGACGGGAAAGCGCTGTCGAATCTGGAATATGACCGGTTAAGCGGTTCTTATCAATATCTGAAAAATCAGGAGCAGACTGGAAAGGTGGCAGAGCAGTATAATATTACCGAGAAGAATTTTGTGGAAAGGCTTAACGAGATGGAAATAAGGGACGGCGGTCTGTCCGAATATGATACGCACGAGGTGCACTGTTGTCAGATGGTAGGAGAACTGGATGTGGGAGACTGGCAGCAAATGAATATGCTGAATCAGGCCGACTGCTATTATAATAACAGGAGCGAACAGCCATTTGAGGTATGCTATCCGGATGGGGATGGCGGGATAAAGACCGTCTCCTGTGGATGCGGATATGATCTGGATTTTTCCGCATTTCAGTTTGTAAAACGGGAAACGGATGAAATTATAACGGTTGATATCAGTGATTTTGCGTGGAAATGCATGCTTTATGAGATCGAGCACCCCGATGCGGACTCGACACAAATCCAGGACGCAGTGCAGGAATATAACCGCATACAGATCGATGAAAATACCGTATTGGTGTTAAATCATTTTGAGATTCGCTACAGTGAAGGCGTCCGGTACGGAGAACCTTATTTTGAATGGTTCAGGCCGACGATCAGCGGAGTGCTTCTGACAAGATAAGAAGAAAGAGGGAATGAGGAAAAGAACAGCATTATGAAAACAGGAGTGAGGAAAAGAACAGCATTATGAAAACAGGAGTGAGGAAAAGAACAGAATCATGGAAGCGGGAATGAGGAACAGAATAACATCATGGATGGGAAATTATATGATTTAAATGATATGGTAAAAGCCGGGTGTAATGACTGCCGGGGCTGCTCTGACTGCTGCTGCGGCATGGGGCAGTCGATCCTGCTTGATCCTTATGATATCTGGCAGATGGAGGTGGGTCTTGGAGAGACCTTTGCCGGACTGATGCATGATCGAGTGGAACTGCATATGGAAGAGCGGCTGATCCTGCCGAATCTGAAAATGCAGGGTGAGGCGGAACGCTGCGGTTTCCTGAATCAGGATGGCAGATGTGGTATCCATGCGTTTCGGCCGGGGCTGTGCAGGCTGTATCCGCTTGGCAGAAGCTATGAAGGTCGGACTCTGAAATATTTTCTGCTGGAAGAGGCCTGTCCAAACGGCGGAACAAAGGTGAAGGTGCGAAAGTGGCTGGAAGTGCCGGATAGCAGAAACTATACGGATTTTCTGATCAAATGGCATGATCTGCGTAAGACATTGCAGGAAGAGCTGGCCTGTAAGGAAGCGGAAGAGCCGGAACTCATGAAAGAACGGAATATGCGCTTTTTACATATTTTTTATGAAGAGACATATGAGCCGGGAGATTTTTACGGACAGTTCGAAGAGCGGATTTGCCGTTTCAGGAAAAGAGGGGCATGCGGATGATTAGTGTGATCATGGAGGTTAGGATGAAAAGAATACAGATACTTGCCTGCGTGGGATTATGTTGTTTTCTGACAGCCTGCGCGGAGAATGCAAATGAGGAGAGGGAAACGGACGGGTATGTTCAGATAACGGGAGAACAGGGCGCGGATGAAAAAGAGGATGAGCCGGATACATCGAAGGGGGCGGAAATATCGGATCAGTCCGGGGGATTAGAAGAATCGGGCGTATCGGAAGAAGCGGAGCTTCCGGATGAGCCGGCGGTATCCGAATCATCAGAGAAAACGAATGTGCCTGAGCCTGTCGATGAGGAGGAGCTTCTCTTTGAGATGACAGAGCCGACGGAAATTCTCCTGGAAAATCCGAGTCAGGAATATTATCTGACGGAACCGATTGCGTCGGGGAGAGATACCAGTCTGACGCTGGAACTGCTGACCGAGGAGGCCAATCAGATTACCGATACGGAGAAATGGTTTCAGGAGAATGAACTGACGCCGGTGGATTCTTTTCATATGGAGGATGACACATACCGGTATGAAATTGTGGGAAACGATTATGCGTCCGGCTATCTGTTGAGCATCTACCGGAAGGAAGACGGCATGTTTTTAAAATGTCTGGATTTTTCGAACTACAGGTATGCCGATAATATCAAACCGGGAGATGAAGAGTTCGTGGAACAGCGTGTCTGGTGGGCACAGTCTGCGGGCGATGTGCTCTATGCTGCGATCTCTCATAATACCTATACGGAATCCTGCCCGCATACGGGTTATCTGGTTGCGATTGATCTGAATGACGATCATGTTATCTGGAAAAGCGCGCCCTGCATGACGAACGGAAGAACCTTTGAAATCATAGATGATACGATTGTATGCGGTTATGGTTTTACGTCGGAACCGGACTACCTGAATCTGGTCAGCTGTCTGGATGGAAGTCTGCTGGAACAGATTCCGGTCAAAACCGCGGCGGAATATATTATCCGAAAGGATGACGTGTTGTATGTCAGGACTTATGATACCAATTATGCGTTTCAGCTCTGGAGGGCGATCGGATGTCCATAAAGGCAGGAACGTCCGGTGTCTGAAAACAGCATTTTCTCAGGCAGGAATGTCTGCTCTGGGATTTGAGATTTTGAAAAGCGGAAATGATGGAGGATTCATATGAAAACAGCAATTTTAGGAGCAGGAAGGATTGCCGCAACGCTGGCGGCTACAATGCGGGCGCTTCCTGAGGTGGAATGTTATGCGGTTGCATCCCGAAGCCTTCGGAAAGCACAGGATTTTGCCAGAGAGCATGGCTTTCAGAAAGCTTATGGATCTTATGAGGAAATGCTTGCGGATGAGGCAGTGGAGCTTGTTTATATTGCAACGCCCCATTCCCATCATTATGGGCACATGAAGCTTTGTATTGAAGCCGGGAAGCATGTACTTTGCGAGAAAGCCTTTACCGCGACGAAGGAGCAGGCAGAGGAAATCTTCCGACTGGCCGGGGAACGGGATGTGCTCGTAACGGAAGCCATCTGGACCCGTTATATGCCGTCAAGAAAAGTGATCAATGATCTGTTGGCGGAGGGGGTTATCGGAGAGGTAAAAACGCTGACTGCAAATCTGAGCTATGCCATTTCCGATAAGGAACGGATTATCCGGCCGGAGCTTGCGGGTGGTGCATTGCTCGATGTGGGAGTCTATACGCTGAATTTTGCCCTGATGCATTTCGGAAACAGGATCGCGCAGAAGCAGTCCGTCGTTCAGCTGACAGAAACCGGCGTGGACGGACAGAACGTCATCACATTATCCTATGAGGACGGAAGGCTTGCGATTTTAAATTCCGGAATTTACGGGCTGTCTGACAGACAGGGGATTTTCTATGGTTCCAGAGGATGGATGGTCGTCGATAATATCAACAATCCGCTGGAGGTGCGGATCTATAACGAAAAGCACGAGCTTGGCAGAACGGTTTCCATGCCGGAACAGATTAACGGATACGAATACGAAATATTGGAAACAATAGACTGTATTCGGAACGGAAAACGGGAATGCCCGTCTATGAAGCATGAGGATACGCTGGAAGTTATGGAACTGATGGATGCATTCCGGCAGGAGTGGGGGATTTTATAAAAGAAAGGAAAAGAAAGAAAATGAAGAGAAGAATAACATCTGGTATTATAACAATGGTTTTGCTGATATGCATGGTTTTCATGACTGCGTGCGGAAAAAACGATACCGCGGGTGGCGGAAAGAAGATCGAAGGAGACTTGCAGGACGTCATGGCGAAAATTTATGAAGGCGTTGATCTGGATGACGAGACCAAACAGGCGATGCAGAATTATGTCTGCGATACGCTGACGGCTGACAGTGAACAGGCGCTTCTGGGCGTAGAGGGAGTTCCCTATACGGAAGGGGTCTATTCGGTTCCGATGATCTCTTCCATTGCGTATCAGTGCGTACTTCTTCGTGTAGATCCGGCGGATGTCGATACTGTGAAGGAGATGCTAAAAGAAAACGCTGACGTCAACAAATGGGTGTGCGTCAGCGCAGAAACGGTTCTTGTGGAAAATGTCGGAGATGTGGTGCTGTTCATTATGAGTGATCAGGCAGCGGCCTACGCGGTCAGCGCATCCTTCCAGGCTCTGGCTCAGTAGGATTTTACCTCTTTCCACAGCTCATTGTAGAGCATATCGCCTTCCTCCCCGAGATAAATATAGGTCTCCAGGTTATCGTACCGGGTAAGGTCGGGGAAGGCGACAGGAGAGTTCTTAATTTCTTCATCCTCAATCAGGGCTTTTGCGGCCTCATTGGGGGTGGAGTAGGTTATGTATTCGAAATTTTTCAGGGCTACGTCGCTGCGGCACATGAAGTCGATGAACTTTATGGCATTTTCCTGATGGGGGGCATTTTTCAAAATAACCCATGAATCGATCCAGACATTCGTCCCTTCTTCGGGAATCACATATTCCAGATCACTGTTTTCATACTGTGTATAGATTGCCTCACCGGAGTAGATAACGCCGATGGCCGCTTCGCCTCCGATCATCTTATCCCGCACCTGATCGATGACATAGGCCTGTACGAGAGGCTTCTGGTCGATCAGCGCATCCCGTACCGTCAACAGTTCTTTCTCATCTAACGTGTTCATGGAATAGCCGTAAATCTTTTCGGCGACCATAAAGGCGTCGCGGACGGAATCCTGCATCAGAATTTCATCCCGGTATTTTTCATCCCAGAGCTGCTTCCAGCTCGTAATCGGTTCATCCACCATTGTTCTGTTATAGAGGATTCCGACGGTTCCCCAGCAATAGGGAACGGAGTATCGGTTGCCCGGATCGAAACCTTCGGATTGCTGCCAGTATTGCGCGCCGATGTTCTGCCTGGCATTGGGAAGCTTTTCGAAATCGAGCTCCAAAAGCAGGTCATTTTGAATCATTTTGCTGATCATATAATCGGAAGGACAGACTACATCATATTCGGCAGCGCCGGCTTCTACCCTGGGATACATCGTTTCGTTTGTTTCAAATTCATCATAGATAACATGGATGCCTGTCTCTTCCTCAAAGAGATCGAGCATATCCGGATCGATATATTCTCCCCAGTTATAGACGATAACCACATTATCGTTTTCTTCTCCGGCGCCGCAGCCGGCGGTTATAAGAATAACGAGCGATATTATAATAACACACCATATTTTTTTCAAGTCAGTAACCATACCTTTCTTTCAGTCCGCGAATGCGGGATTGTCATGCCGTTTCCTCTTTGCCGTCCGTTTTCCGCTGTGCCTTATCCGGCGTCATATTGATAAGGAAGAGAAGCACGAGCACCGTCACGAAGATAATCGTAGAGAGCGCATACATTTCGGGTTTGATGCCTTTACGGACTTCCGTATAGATTTTTGTGGACAGCGTATTGATACCGGCCCCCTTCGTAAAATGTGTGATAATAAAGTCGTCGAGCGACATCGTGAAGGCCATCAGAAAACCGGAGAGGATTCCCGGCATCAGATCGGGAAGCGTCACCTTAAAAAAAGCGGTCAGAGGCGGGGCACCCAGATCCAGCGCGGCTTCATAGACGCTCGGATTCAATTGTTTCATGCGCGGAAGAACTGACAAAATAACATATGGTATGTTAAAAGTAATATGCGAAAGCAGAATCGTTCCGAAACCGAACCGCAGGCCGAGACTGATAAAAAGAAGCATCAGAGAGATCCCGGTCACGATATCGGCGTTCAGCATCGGGATGTTGGTGATTCCCATCAGAACGGTCCGGCTTCTTCTCTTCATGCCTGACATGGCGATACAGGCGACCGTACCGATCACGGAGGCGATGAGCGCAGAAAGAAACGCGATCAGCAGTGTTGTGCCGAGGGCATCCAGTATCGTTTCATCCTGCATCAGTGACAGATACCAGTCCATCGTAAAGCCTCCCCACTTTGCCCTTGTCTTGCTGGCGTTGAAGGAGAGCACGATTAATGTCGCGATCGGCGCATAAAGAAAGAGAAAGATAAGAGCCGTATATATTTTTTTGGCAAAGTCGGCCGTTTTTCGCATTTGAATACTCCTTTCGGTTCTGTTTTACAGGATTCGGTGTCAAAAGGTACGGCGTGAAACCTGGGAGCCGTCGGCGCATGGGCGCTGTGCTTCAGTGCCTTATGTGCCGGATTCATCCTTTTCGAAAAGGGCGGTAAGGACCATATTGATTAGGATGAAGATCATCAGCACGATGGAAAGGCCGCTGCCCAGATGCCAGTTGCTTGCCTGTGTGAATTCCTGTTCGATCACGTTTCCGATCAGGAGAACCTTGCTTCCGCCAAGCAGCGTGCTGATGACGAAAGTCGTCAGCGCCGGAACGAAGACCATCGTCACGCCGCTGATAATGCCGGGAACTGACAGCGGCAGTATAATATGAAAGAAGGTCTGTATCCGGTTGGCGCCCAGATCCTCGGCCGCATGGATGACGTTCTCATCGATTTTCGACAGTGCGTTGTATAACGGCAGCACCATGAAGGGCAGAAAATTATATACCATGCCGAGCACGATCGCATAAGAGGTGTTGATGATCCGCAGGGCAGGAAGACCCAAAAAGGCGAGAATACCGTTGATAACGCCTGTTTTTTCCAATAAAGTCTGCCAGGCCAGCGTGCGCAGCAGAAAATTCATCCACATCGGCAGAATAAAGATCAGGATAATAAAACCATGACTGTTTCCCTTTTTCTCCGCCAGAATCATTGCCAGAGGATAGGCGAGCAGAAAACATAAAACGGTACTGATAAGGGACAGCAGAATGGAACGCCACAGGGCTCTCGCATGTCCGGGGGTGGCGATCGCAAGGATGTTTTTCAGCGTAAATGCGCCGCTTTTGTCCGTCAGGCCGTAATATAAAATCATGCACAGCGGAACGACGATAAAGATGACAGCCCATGCGGCATAAGGGGCGGCGAGTAAATGCTTTTTAGATTTCAAGTGCAACAGCCTCCTCATCTTCTGATTCCGGTTTATTCATAATCTGGATATTGAAGGGGTCGACCCGGATGCCTACTTCTTTCCCTACCGGGGAAAGAAGCGTGGAATGGACGAGCCATTCAAAACCATTTGCCATGACTTCCATTTCGTAATGGACGCCTTTGAAGATCAGGTGTGTAACAACACCTGTTATTGTTCCGGCTGCCGGCTCCACAAGCTCCACATCCTCCGGCCGGATTACCACATCTACGGGCCTGTTACTGCCAAAGCCGGTGTCCACGCAGGCGAAACGGGTTCCCAGAATTTCAACACATTTATCCTCGATCATGGTTGCGGGGATGATATTGCTGTCACCGATGAAATCGGCCACAAAAGCGTTCTCCGGTTCATTGTAGATGGATTCGGGAGAACCGATCTGTTGAATATAGCCCTGATTCATGACGACAATCGTATCCGACATCGTGAGCGCCTCTTCCTGATCGTGGGTGACATAGACGAAGGTGATGCCGAGTTCGTTTTTCATGCGGATCAGCTCATACTGCATTTCCTGACGGAGCTTTAAGTCCAGAGCGCCGAGCGGTTCATCTAACAGAAGGACCTTCGGCTCATTGACGATTGCCCGCGCGATGGCGATCCGCTGCTGCTGGCCGCCGCTTAAGGAATCAGGCATACGCTTTCCGTAGCCTTCCAGATTGACCAGTTTCAGGGCATATCTGATTTTATCCTCAATATAGCTTTTCGGTTTATTTCGAATTTTCAGGCCGAAAGCGATATTGTCTGCGATTGTCATATGGGTGAACAGGGCATATTTCTGAAATACGGTATTCAGCTGTCTTTTGTTCGGCGGCATTCCGGTAATATCCTGATTGTCGAAAATAACTTTGCCGGTATCCGGCTGCACGAAGCCGCCGAGAATGCGAAGGGTAGTCGTCTTGCCGCAGCCGCTTGGACCGAGCAGGGTGACAAATTCGTTTTCGTGGATCTTCAGTTCGAGGTCGTCTAAAACCATCTGTCCGTCAAAGGATTTGGAAATGTGCTCCAGTCTGATCAATTCTTTTTGCAAAAAAATACCCTCCGTTCTTAAAAATTGGGCGGGGTGCTGACCCAGAGGAAGACCGCGCCCGTTTTCTCACCTGCTTTGATATAATGATTGGAATCCGGCCTGAAATAGAAGGATTCACCTTTTTTCGCTTTTAAAATTCTGTCACCCAGAACGATATGGATGGTTCCGGACAGTACATAGCCGAATTCCTCCCCTTCGTGCGGAAGATCCGGATAAGTGGAGCCGCCGGCTTTTAACGTAACCCGAATGGGTTCCATCATGTTTTTCTGAGCATTTGGAATGATCCATTCCACTGTGTTTTGCAGCGCTTCGTCCTGTTTTTCAAAATAGTCGGCCTGTCCGAAGACAATCTGTTCTTCGGTACGGTCCGTAAAAAAATTTTGCAGATTGGTTCCGAGGCATTGCAGTATATCGACAAGGGTTGTGATAGAGGGGGAAGTCAGGTCATTTTCCAGCTGACTGATGAAGCCTTTGGAAAGCTCGCAGCGGTCGGCCAGCTCCTCCTGTGTCAGCCCCTTCTTGTTGCGCAGGTCTCTGATTTTATTTCCGATTTCGATTTTATTACCCGAATCCATGAGAAAATCCTCTTTTCCGGTTCTTTTTCAATTCAGTTATAATAAACTTTAAGTTTACTGACACTAAACAAACATTACAGCCAATTATACAGATATCGCGGAAAATGTCAATACTTAAAAAAGTATTTAACAAATATCGTGATTTATGATAGAATTTACCTTAAGATTGAGAGAAAGGCATGGTTATGAAGATGGGACAGGACAAATATGTTGCATACGTTTCCAGTTATACATCCGGAAACAAGGATAATTACGGTATCAGAATCTATGACGTGGATCTGGATAAAGGGCGTATGAAGGAGAAAAAGAAGGTGGAGATCACCAATTCTTCTTATATCAGCATTTCACACAATCAGAGATTTCTGTATTCTATTACGGATTTTGGCGTGGAGGCATACCGTATTCTTCCGGCGGGCGATTTGGAGAAGATCAATGACGGCAGTATCAATGGTATGAGAGGCTGTTATCTTTCTACCGATTATGAGGATAAGTTCCTTTTTGTAGGCGGTTACCATGACGGCAAAATTACGGTGCTGCGTCTCAGGGAAGACGGTGGTATCGGTGAGATTACGGAAGAAATATACCACAAAGGACTGGGGAGCATTGCGGAGCGGAATTTCAGGCCTCATATCAACTGCGTGAAAATGACGCGGGATAATAAATATCTGTGTGCCGCCGATCTTGGCATGGATCATGTCAATGTTTACCGTCTGGACCATACAGGCGGAAGACTGCGGCCCATCGATGTGATCAGAAGCGAGCAGGAATCCGCGCCCAGACATCTGAAATTTTCCAAAGACGGAGAATTTCTCTATATTGTCCATGAGCTGAAAAATTATATTGCGGTCTATACCTATAAGGAGGTTCATGGAAATCCGGAATTTGAAAAGATTCAGACGATTCCGACTCTGAACGATTATCATGCCGGCGGCTCCGCGGCGAGCGCTCTGAATCTTTCCGTGGATTTCAAATATCTGGTGAGCTCCAATGCGGGAGATAACAGTGCGGTCGTTTTCCGGATAGATGAGGAGACCGGCATGTTAACAAAGCTGTTCTGTCTGCCTGTCAGCGGGGATTACCCGAAGGATGCCAATCTTTTCCCGGATAACAGGCATCTTGTTTCGTTAAACCATGAGACCAATACGATGACCTTTTTTACGGTGGATCTGGAAAAGGGGCTGCTTGTCATGAACGGAAAGGAGATTGAGGTGCCTCAGCCCAACTGCATCATTTTCCACCGGCTGGCGCAGGAATAGGGTTTCAGGGAAGAACCGTGTCCGAAATAATTGTAAAACTTCGGATGGCGCAGTCATAAATAAAAACCCCTTCACATACATTGTAATTAAGTATGGAAGGGGTTATTTTATGGACATTAATAACAGAAACGAATATGCGGTATACAAAGACATACAGGACAGAACCGGGGGAGAGATTTACATAGGCGTTGTGGGTCCGGTCAGAACCGGAAAATCCACCTTTATCAAAAGATTTATGGATCTTCTGGTACTCCCTTATATGGAAAACGAGCACGAGAAGGAACGGGCGAAGGATGAGCTGCCGCAGAGCGCAGGCGGAAAGACGATTACGACAACGGAGCCCAAATTTATTCCCAAGGAGGCGGCACAGATAAAGCTCGGTGCGGATATCGATGTGAAGGTCCGTCTGATCGACTGTGTCGGCTATATGGTGGAAGGCGCATCCGGACATATGGAAGAAGATGTGGAGCGCATGGTGAAAACACCCTGGTCCACGGAAGAGATTCCTTTCACAAAGGCGGCGGAAATCGGGACGCGTAAGGTAATCAAGGACCATTCCACAATTGGTATTGTCATCACCTGTGACGGAAGCTTCGGAGAACTGCCGCGGAGCAGCTTCTTAGAGGCGGAAGAGCGGACGGTCCGGGAATTACAGGAGATTCACAAGCCGTTTCTTGTGCTGCTCAATTCGTCGAGACCTTATGCGGATGAAACGAAGCAGATCGCGGATGAGATTCATGAAAAATACAATGTAACAGTCATGCCGGTTAACTGCGAACAGCTGAAACAGGAAGATATCAACCGGATCATGGAAAATATTTTATACGAATTTCCGCTGACCATGATCGAATTCTATATGCCCAAATGGGTGGAAATGCTTTCCTTTGAGCATAAAATGAAGCAGGATATCATCTGCCAGATCAGGAAGCTGATGGGTGAACTGAGCAATATCAGGGATATCACGAAGGCAAATTTCGAGCTGGAGAGCGAATATATCAGAAAATGTAAGCTCGACGGCATCAATATGTCGGAGGGAAGCGTAAAGATCATACTGGACCTGGATGATTCCTATTATTATGAGATGATAAGCGATCTGGTGGGAGAATCCATTACGAGCGAATATCAGATGTTATCTACTTTAAGAGAGATGGCGCGAATGAAGCGGGAATATATGAAGGTGCTGCATGCGATGGAATCCGTGCGCTATAAAGGCTATGGCGTTGTGATGCCGGATAAGGAGGAGATCGTGCTGGAGAAACCTGAGGTCATCCGGCAGGGAAATAAGTTCGGCGTGAAGATCAGGGCGGAGAGTCCCAGCATTCATATGATCAAGGCGAGCATTGAAACGGAAATTTCGCCGATCGTCGGAACGGAAGAGCAGGCGAGAGATCTGATCCAGTATATTTCGGATACCGGAACGAGCGACGAGGGCATCTGGGAGACCAATATCTTCGGAAAAACAATAGAACAGCTGGTAAATGACGGCATTTCGGGCAAAATTGCCATGATCAACGAGGAGAGTCAGGTAAAACTGCAGGAGACCATGCAGAAGATTGTGAACGACAGCAACGGCGGGATGGTGTGCATCATTATATGAACGTTTTCCCATCAGTTACAGCGATGGCAGGAAAGGGATATCTAAAAAGATATCTCTTTTTTGGATTCCGTATTCCATAAATTTTCAGAAAATGATATACTGAACTGGAAGTGTGCATCTGCAGGCGCGGATGCAGGCAATCAATTACACATTACAGGATACAGGAGGTCATGATATGAATGCAGTGTATGAAAAGTTAGAGAAATGTTATGAATGCTATAAGAGCAGGATAGATTTTCAGCCGGATGTGGCAGTGGTTCTCGGTTCCGGTCTCGGCAATTTCGCCAGGACAGTGGACGTGAAGGCTGAACTTCCCTATTCGGAGATCGAAGGTTTTCCGGTTTCCACCGTGCCCGGCCATGCGGGGAAATTTATTTTCGGCTATATCGGAGACGTGGCGGTTGTACTGATGCAGGGCAGAGTGCATTTCTATGAAGGATATCCGATTACGGACGTTGTGCTTCCGGCGCGTCTGATGAAGATGATGGGAGCGAAGGTTCTGTTTCTGACGAATGCGTCCGGCGGAATCAATCCGGCTTTTCATGCGGGAAGCCTGATGCTGATTAAGGACCATATTTCCTGCTTTGCGCCCAATCCGCTGATCGGTCCCAATATCGAAGAACTGGGTACGAGATTTCCGGATATGACGCATGTTTACGATGAGGATTTACAGGAGATCATAAAGAATACGGCAAAAGAAAACGGGATCGAACTGTTCGAAGGCGTTTATGCACAGCTTACCGGTCCGTCCTTCGAATCACCGTCCGAGATCAGAATGCTGCAGACGCTCGGTGCAAGTGCGGTAGGCATGAGCACGGTGGTGGAGGCGATCGCGGCAAATCATATGGGTATGAAGATCTGCGGCGTATCCTGTGTCAGCAATCTGGCGGCGGGCATGAATACCGCACCTTTGACACATGAAGAGGTGCAGGAGGCGGCCAATGCCGTAGCGCCGAAGTTTGAGAAGCTGCTGACAGAATCTGTGAAAAAGTTTGGAAAACTGATTTCGGAAGCGTAAGGAATACGAGGGCGGACGGGATCGGGGAAGCGTGGAGGAAATCATATGGAGAAAGAGATAACGGAAAAACTGATTGCGCGGGCGTTAAAGGCGCGGGAGCTTTCCTATTCACCCTATTCCGGCTATCAGGTAGGAGCTGCGCTTCTTGCAAAGGACGGAACCGTATATACTGGCTGCAATATTGAAAATGCCGCCTATACACCGACAAACTGCGCGGAGCGGACCGCCTTTTTCAAGGCGGTAAGCGAGGGAAAGCGGGATTTTCTGGCAATTGCCATCGTGGGAGGTCCTGCCGGAGAAACGATCGCGCAGTACGCGTTTCCCTGCGGCGTCTGCAGACAGGTCATGATGGAATTCTGTGATCCCCGGACGTTTGAAGTTATCGTGGCGAAATCGCAGGAGGAATACCGGATAAGGTGCCTGCAGGAGCTTCTGCCGGAAGGGTTTGGGCCTTCTAATCTTACGGAGTAACGCAATGAAACGGAAAGGATGTTGGAAACAAAGATGAATATCAGATTTTATAACGCCCGTATTTTAACGATGGCGGACCGGAATATTACGATGGGAGAGGTGTGGGTCCGTGATGACCGGATTCTTTATGTGGGAGACGGCACGAATACGGAAGAGATTTATCGGAAACAGGGGCTTGAGAGTATTGTCTGGGACCGGGAGACAGACTGTGAAGGAAACCTGCTGATGCCGGGCTTTAAAGATGCCCATACGCATTCCGGTATGACGCTGTTACGCTCCTATGCGGATGACATGCCGCTGCAGTCCTGGTTGAATGAGCAGATTTTTCCGGTAGAGGCAAAGCTTGACGGAGAGATGATCTATCATTTGACAAAACTGGCCGTTTTGGAGTATCTGACCAGCGGCATTACGGCGGTTTTCGATATGTATCTGACGCCCGAAACGATTGCGGATGCCTGCGTGGATATGGGAATGCGTTGTGTACAGACAGGCGCGGTAAATAATTTCAGCCAGTCACCGGAACTGGTGGAAGAGATGTTTCGGAAGTTGAATAAAAAACATCCGTTATCCAGTTACCAGATCGGTTTTCATGCGGAATATACCTGCTCAAAGGAGCTGCTTGAGAAAATTGCCGGATTGGCGCATCAGTATAAGGCGCCGGTATATGCTCATATTTCCGAGACGGAATCGGAGGTGGAGGAGTGCCGGAAACGCTACGGCATGACGCCGCCCGTTTTTCTGGATTCCCTCGGCATGTTCGAATACGGAGGAGGAGGCTACCATTGCGTTCATATGACGGAAGAGGATTTTGAGGTCTTTCGTAAACGCGGTCTGTATGCCATCACCAATCCGGCATCGAATATGAAGCTGGCAAGCGGTATCGCGCCGATTGCGGAATATCTGAAACGTGGAATAACAGTCGCTATTGGAACGGACGGGCCTGCCAGCAATAACTGTCTGGATATGTTCCGGGAGATGTTTCTCGTGACGGGACTTGCCAAGCTCAGAGAAAAGGACGCTTCCGCGGCAGATGCCTGGGAAGTGTTGAAAATGGCGACCGTAAACGGTTCCCATGCCATGTGCCTGCCAGATACGGATGTTCTTGCGCAGGGAAAGCATGCGGATATGATTCTGATCGATCTGCATCAGCCGAATATGCAGCCTGTCAACAATATCGCGAAGAATATCGTTTACAGCGGCAGTAAGCAGAATATCAAAATGACGATGATTCATGGAAGGATTCTGTATGAGAACGGAAAATTTGCGGATTTCATCGATGTGGAAGATATTTATGGCAGAGTGGCAGAAATCAGAGAAAAGACGGGACTGGGGAAATAAGCCGGTCCGTCCGGAATGAGGGCAGATATGGAATATATAGTTTTTGCGGCCGTACTCCTTCTTTTTATTGTGTTGATCATGATAAAGGGGTATTTCGACAGCAGGCGGGAGCAGAAGAAATTCATAGAAAAGCTGCATGAACGTTATGGAATGCCTCCGGAAAGGGAATACGAACCGGGTGAGCTGGAAGAGCACATTTCCATGTACTATAAGAAGCATGCGCAGGAGCATCAGATTGATGATATTACATGGTATGATCTGAATGTGGATGAGATTTACCGGAAAATGAATTATTCCCACAGCTCGGCAGGAGATGAGTACCTCTATTACAGGCTGCGCACTCCGCTGCAGACGGAAGAAGAGCTTAATCATATGGAGCGGCATATCCGGTATTTTATGGAGCATGAGGAGGAACGCGTTTCGCTGCAGAGACATTTTTCCGGACTCGGAAGAATGCGGAAATATTCTCTGTATGAATATCTGGAATTTCTGGATACGCTGGGCAGGCGAAACAGCATTCGGTATTATCTCGCCATTGCGCTGGTGGCGGTGGGCATCGGATCGATGTTTTATTATTCCGTGGCGGTGGGGATCTGTGTGCTGCTCATCGTGCTCTGTCGGAATATGATCTTTTATTATAAGGAGCAGAAAGAAATAGAGCCCTATCTTACGAGTTTCCGTTATATTATCCGGCTGTTGGAGAGTGCGGAGGAGATCGGAAAAGAGCCGGTCGGGGAAATCGCAGAGGAACGGGAGGCGCTTCTTGCCTGCTGCAGGACGATGGAGGGGTTTCGGAAGAATTCTTTTATCGTACTGTCAGGAAGCGGCGGCCCTGGTTCTTCGGGCTCGAATCCGCTGGAGATTTTTTTTGATTATGTACGGATGATTTTTTATCTGGATCTGATCAAATTCAACAAGATGCTTCGCCTGTTACAGTCACACCAGTCGGAAATAGACCGGATGGTCACGCTTATCGGAGAACTGGAGACCGCGGTGGTGATCGGAGAATTTCGTACCAGCCGGAACGGAGATTACTGCGTTCCCGATTTTCTGTCGAAAGAGGACCATCGTGCGTATTTGAAAATGGAACAGCTATATCACCCGTTATTAAGCGAACCCGTAAAAAATGATATCGAAGTGGACAGGGGCGTATTGCTGACGGGCTCCAACGCCTCCGGTAAATC
>CALDLG010000220.1 GCA_937910785.1 uncultured Lachnospiraceae bacterium
GGAGAGCGCGTATAAAATCGCGGAAAGATTTCCAAACAGAAAGCCGGAAAGCAAGATGCGCAGCAGATTGACCGCAAGTGCATCTCTCCATCCGCAGGAATACAGCAAAAGCACAACCACGAGATTGGGCAGGCCCAGCTTCATGCCCGGAATGCCGACGGTAAGCGGCAGAAGAGACTCAATATAGGATAAAATCAGGGATAATGCCAGTAAAAATCCCAGAATCACCATTTTCCTCCTCATCCATATCCCCTGCCTTTCTTCTCATCTCACCACCTTACGTCCGTTCTGTCAGCCTGACCGTATCATTACCGTTCTGCCAGTCCGCCGTAACATGGTCCTTCTCTCAGCCTGTGATCCCGTCAAACTCCGTCTCCTGCGCGCCGAGGATTTCGAGTGAAAGCTTATGAGGCAGGCAGATGATGCTCTCTCCCGATTTCGAAACCGCCTTGTGGTGTACACAGATCAGATCCGGACAACTGCTTCGCAGCATCCGGATTTCCCCGTTCCCACAGATGAAAAGATTGTACGCCCCGGCTTCCCCCGTCAGGGCTTCCGTCTCCGCCTCCCATTTCTCCGATGATAATGCGTAAGTTTCGGCCGAAACGGCTTCCGGTTTCCAGATCACAAGAAAATACTGCGCCTCTGCCTGCGAAAGCGAAAGCCGAAGAATCTGCTGTCCGTCATAAGAAACGGATGCATAGCTCCCCGGCATTCGGCCTTTTTCAAAAAACAAAAACAGAATAAGCGCGGCCGCAAAAATACCGGCCAGAAGAAAAAGGTCGGCTTTTTTTATCCATATTTCTTTCCTGGAATCCATCTTATCACATCCGAACATATGTTTCAACATCATCCTTCTAAAAACTGCATCTTTCGGAGCGTTTCATCCGTAATTTTCTCCGTTACCGTATGCAGATGGTTCTGCAGGAAATTGTCCTCCAGATCCGACAGCCCCTGAACGTTCAACTCCTGTACCATAATATTGCAGATGGCCTCGATAATCATTACCCGCTCTTCCATCCGGTTCACCTGATAAAAAAGTGCAATCATATCGCCGATTTCCGAACAGACCGGAAGCTCTTTCATGCCCCTGTGAATCCATTTGTCAAAAGGCGCATACCGTCGGTTCAGTAAGTAAACAAGCCGCATGCTTTCCCGGATAAATTCATGCAGAAACAACTCCGCGGCCACCCTTTCGCCGCGCCGCATGGCCCTTTCATAATTATACTGACCGGCCCGCGACATCCCTGCCATCCGGGCCGCAATCTTTTTGATCCTGACATCTTCCGGATAATAGGCAAGCAGCCCCTTCCGTATTTTTGAAAAGCAGCCGGCGCGGTCTTCAAAGACTGCTCCGTTCGTGGCCGTTGCAAGATGTTCATCCTGCAGGCGCAGCCATTCCGGATTCGTTTCCGGAACGTGATCGATACCGAGAAGACCATAATAAAAATCTTCCAGACAGAGCACCCCCACTCTCCCCCTGCCCGTTTCCTCCATCACCCGGCCGGGAACGCCCAGAAATTCCGCCGGCAGCTTCTCATAAGCCTCTGTCAGTTTTTCACCATACTGTTCATAGACTTCCTTTTGGAGCCAGATGCAGAAGGAAGGCCCGTAATCGTGGTCTCTTGAGATCTCGTCATCGAACCCGAAGCACTCCGATCCCCTGCCCACAAGCCCTGCCGCATATTGTCCTTCCAGCTGTGGAAACTGCGCAAGCATCTCTTTCCCATACGCTTCGTAGTATTTTCTCGATAATTCCAGTCCTTTCACACGAATGACCATACCTTTCTTTCGTCCTGCGGACTTTGAGCCGCAGGCATAAATCTCATTTGCGCTACCTGATCAGAGAGATTCCCGGACCGCCGATGCTGTCCGTAAATAATCCTGTCGTTTTTCTTCCTCCTGCAGCAGCTCACAGACCGCGGCGCAGTTTTCGCACAATACCGCATAACTTAAATTCCTGCCAAAATGCTTCTCCACTTCCAAAAGCGCCTTTTCATAAGCGGCCAGAGCCTTTTCATAATCCTTCATATGATAATAAGCTTCTCCGACACCTGCCAGCGCGCCGCTGTAATGAGCATCCGTTTTGTCTCCGTTTTGTTCAAAAAGAGTCAGCGCCCGTTCCAAAAGCTCCTGAGCCTTCTGATAATCGGAAATTTTAAAATGCAGCAGAGCGAGATTGGTCAGGGTCGTTGCCGTTTCCATCTCGCCGTTTTCCATCTTTTCAATGATGGCAAGCGCCTTCCCGGCATATCGAACCGCTTCCTCATTTTGCTCCATTTTCTCCAACAGAATGCTCATGTTGTTATAAAGTCCCGCATACCGATAGTCTTCGGGCGGAATCAGGCCGTCATAAATCCGAATCGCCTGTTCATAATAAACATAAGCCTGTTTGTAATTTCCGGCCGCCCGGTAGGCCGTCGCCGCATTTAAGAGTGTGGTCGCAAAATGCTCGGACCGGTCAAGCTGCAGCTCTTCCATTAAAAGCAGCACATCTTCCGCCGCGTCAAATGCCTTTC
>CALDLG010000221.1 GCA_937910785.1 uncultured Lachnospiraceae bacterium
GTGTCCAGCATAATATAAATGCTGGAATTGAATTTGTCTTTTTCCAGAAACTCTTTAATCTGTGCCGCGTTCTTTCCCTGCTCAATCAATGCGAGGGCATCCAGTACGGACTGACGCTGGGTAACGGAAATACGCTGATTATTCACGACATGCACCCTGCCGTCATAGTCCTCGGCCAGCATCATCGCACTCTGACAGGAACCGCTTAAACCGCTGGACATGGGAATATGAACGATCTCATCGTATTCCTTTAACAGTCCGTTCCAGAGATTCATCACAGATTCCGGCGTCGGCTGGCTTGTAACCACCGCCGCACCTGCCATCAGCTTTTCATAAAACGCCGGCTGTGACAGCGTGATATCCTCATAATAAGTCTCCTCATCGATCATAAACGGCATCGGAAGAACCGAAACGCCCATCTCCTTCGCCTGTGCCTGTGTAATTCCGCTGTTACTGTCCGTAACAATTGCAATCCTTGACATATTGCCCCTCCTGAATCATGAATAATGGTGATATTTATATGCTTCGAAAGTCAACGGCTCTGGCCTCCGACTTCTTCAGAACGCGCAAAAGCGCGCTATTCTCCTCTTTTCGCAAATCCGGATCTTTCAACAGTAGCCTGTCCGCCTCTTCGCTCGCCTGTTGTAAAACGGAAGCGTCGGCAAAAACATCTCCCAGTTCAAATTTCATTACGCCGCTCTGTCTGACACCGAACAGCTCGCCCGGTCCGCGCAGTTTTAAGTCCTGCCCTGAAATATAGAATCCGTCATTTGATTCGTTCAGGATCTTTAACCGTTCCATCGTTGACCGGCTTTCCGACGTACTGACGAAAATACAATAGGACTGGTGATCTCCCCGGCCCACGCGCCCGCGAAGCTGATGAAGCTGAGCAAGCCCGAACCGTTCCGCATTTTCCACCATCATAACCGTTGCATTCGGCACATTGATACCGACTTCTATTACCGTTGTGGAAACGAGTACATCGATATGCTGGGCGGCAAATTCTTCCATAATCCGGTTTTTCTCCGCCGGACGCATCTTTCCATGAAGAGCCGCAATCCGTATGGAAGAGGAAAGCATCCTCCAGTTCTTCCATTTCACCCGCCTCTACCATCGGACAGATCACATAAGCCTGCCTGCCTGCCGAAACTTCCTTTTCGATAAAGCGATAGGCGGTGTTCCGGTAAGACGTACCGACGACACAGTTTTTTATGGGAAGCCTGTCCGCCGGAAGCTCATCCAGTACGGAAATATGAAGATCACCATATAAAATAATCGCAAGCGTTCTCGGAATCGGTGTTGCGCTCATGACAAGAACATGCACGGAGGTTCCTTTTCCGGCCAGAATCTCCCGTTGTCTGACCCCGAAACGGTGCTGCTCGTCTGTGATAACGAGCGCCAGCTTATGGTAAACTGCTTTTTCCTGAATCAGCGCATGGGTCCCAATGATAATATCCGCCTCACCGTCCGCAATCTGCGCATAGATCTGCTTCCTCTCCTTTGCCGTTGTGGAGCCGGTAAGAAGAACAGGACAAATCCGCAGTCCGTATTGCTTTCCAAGAGCAAGAAGCGACTCAAAATGCTGTCTTGCGAGCACTTCGGTCGGAGCCATCATCGCACCCTGATAACCGTTAGCCGCACACATAATCAGCGCCAGAAAAGCCAGTATCGTTTTCCCGGAACCGACGTCTCCCTGAATCAGTCTGCTCATCACGGTATCGCCGCAAAGATCATTCTTAATCTCCTCCCATACCCGGCATTGTGCGCCTGTCAGCCGATAGGGTAGCGACTGCAGCAATCTGACCGTATCCGCGGTTTCCATCATCTTAAAAGAATTGGGCAGCTCATGATTATCCGCCTTCATCCGGCGCAGCATCAGAATAAAAAGGAAAAATTCTTCAAATACGAGTCTGTTTCTTGCGCGAAACAGCGTTTCTTTATCCGTCGGAAAATGCATCTCGTGCATAGCTTCAAAATGCGGCAGAAACCGGTATCTGGCAGCAACATCCTCCGGCAGAAACTCTTCCTGTGGAGCACAGACCTCAAATGCCTGCTTGACTGACTTGGTCACCATCTGATTGCTCAGACCCTTTGTCAATATATATTCCGGAAGAAGGCGTCCTGCCATTTCCTCATAGACTTCCGGCTTATAGATTGCCGGCTGTTCCATCATTAGCCGGTTTCCCTGTCGTTTAAGCGCTCCCCTGAAGATATAAAAAACGCCTTTTTTCAGCGTACTGTTTAAATAGGGCATATTAAAAAAGGTCATCTGTACCGCACCAGTCGCATCCTGTACCGTAAAAGTTAAAATATGCAGGTTTCGTATATGCTTCACTGCCATACTGCCGGTAATGACGCCGCGGATGGCGGTTTTTCCTGAGGCTTCCGTTTCTGTTTCCGCAATGGATAAAGGCGGCTGAAACTGCTCATAATCCCGTGGATAATACCGAAGCAGATCATCCGCTTCCACAATACCAAGCTTTCCAAACAGTTTCGCCGTCTTTTCTCCGATTCCCTTTAATGCCGTAATCTCCATGCGATACCCATGCCTTCCTTACTCCACAGACACCGTATAATAATAGATAGGCTGACCGCCATACTGCAGTTCAATATCACAGCCTCCGTATTTCTTTTCCACTTCGTTCCTTAATGCTTCTGCGTCGTCTTCCGAAATATCCGAACCGTAATAAATACTGATCAGCTCCATTTCGTCGGACATCATTTCATCGATCATGCAAAGCGCCACTTCCTGTATCCGGCTGCCGACGGAAAGAATTCCCTTATCGCCGATGCCCATAAAGTCGCCCTGCCTGATTTCTTTATCATCAATGGTCGTATCCCTTACCGCATAGGTTACCTGTCCGGTATGCACATTTTTGATCTCTTCCGTCATCGTCTCAGTATTTTCCTCGATGGAGAGATCGGGCACATAATTGATCACCGCAGTAATGCCCTGAGGCACGGTCCTGGTCGGAATCACAATAATATTCTTATCTTCCACCAACGATTTTGCCTGATTCGCCGCGAGAATGATATTTTTATTATTCGGCAGAATAAAGATATTGTCCGCATTGACTTTTTCGATGGCATTCAGCATGTCTTCCGTGCTCGGATTCATCGTCTGACCACCCTCTATAATATAATCCACACCAAGCGCTTTTAAAATCTCATTGATACCGTCCCCGACGGAAACGACGATAAAGCCCACATCCTTTCTGGGAGCTTCCGCAGCATTTTCTTCTTCCTGAGCCGGCATGTTCTGTGCTGTCTCCTGATCCCTGGACATCTTAAAGAGCTTTTCCTGATGTTCCAGACGCATGTTGTCGATTTTCAGATTGGAAAGTGCACCATACTTCAATGCCTTCTGGATGGCAAGTCCGGGGTCATTGGTATGTACATGTACCTTCACCACATCATCATCCGCAACAACTACGATAGAATCACCGATGGATTCCAGATATTCCTTAAAATCCATTTCCATCTTAATATTGAAAACCCTGTTTAACATAATAATAAATTCCGTACAGTAACCGAATTTGATCTCCGCGTTTGCCTGCGCCTCCAGGCTGCCGGATACTTTGGGAACCGCAGCAGTCTGATCTACGGAAATGGAAAAATCAATTTCCTTGCCAAGATACGCGTCATAAGCGCCTTTTAAGACCTGCATAAGCCCTTGACCGCCAGAGTCAACAACGCCGGCCTGCTTTAATACGGGCAAAAGCTCCGGTGTACGGGCGAGCACCTCATCCGCATGCCGGATCACCTGATCCAGAAAATCGGCAAGATCTTCCACGCCGGCATCTGCCAGCTCTCTCGCCTTTTCCGCTCCGCCCTTTGCCACGGTAAGAATCGTACCCTCCTTAGGCTTCATAACAGCCTTATAAGCGGTTTCAACGGCTTTATCAAAAGCATCCGCAAGCACCGGAACGGTAATCTCCTGACAGGTCTTTACGCTTTTGGTAAAACCTCTGAAAAGCTGCGATAAAATAACGCCGGAATTTCCTCTGGCGCCTCGCAGGGAACCGGAAGAAATGGCTTTGCATAAGGACGGCATATCAAGGGCGCCCGTATCGCGCAGCGCAGCCACTTCCCTGGCCGCGGACATGATCGTCAGCGTCATATTCGTTCCCGTATCGCCGTCCGGGACCGGAAATACATTTAATTCGTTAATCCATTCTTTCTTGCTTTCAAGATTCTTTGCGCCTGCCAGAAACATCTGCGCGCACATCTTAGCATCAATCGTATTTGAAGCCACCTCAAATCCTCCCTCTAGTCAATCACTTTCACACCTTCAACAAAGATGTTGATCTTTTCAATTTCTATTCCGGTAAACTCGCCCACCTTGTATTTTACGCTGTCGATCAGATTGTCCGATACGGCAAGAATACTGACTCCATAAGAAACAATGACATGGAAATCCAGTGTCAGTCTGTTATTATTTAAAGACACCTGTATGCCGCGGGTCATGCTCTCCTTTTTCAGAAGTTTTACAAGTCCGTCCTTTACGCTCATGCCGACAATGCCGAAACATTCCATTGCCACCGTGCCTGCATACTGCGCTATGACTTCATGATCGATCGAAATATTTCCCATATGTGTATCCATCGAAGAAGCTCTCATAGAATACCTCCTTATTTATTTTAGACATATATTTGTATTATAACCTGATATGCCGAAAAAAGAAACTAATATTTACCGCTCCTCCACAAATTCCTGCTTTTCAGACTCCTATACTCATTGTACGCCTTTTCCAGAATCTGCCTTTCATTGTCGAATTTCAACAGGTGGTATGCCTCATGATATTTATAATAACCGGCGTCCATAAAAAATTCTTCCTTCTGCGGTTTGCTGTAATAGCTGTCTGCCATCATCAGATACCAGTGAACCTCTTTTTCCACGGTATCCTCCGGTACGGTAAAGGTATAGCCGCTTGTTCCGATATACTTGATAATATCCGCTTTGGCACCGGTTTCTTCAAGCACTTCCCGCACGGCGGTTTCCCGGTGTTCCTCTCCGGTTTCCACGGTTCCCTTGGGCAGCACCCAGCCTTCGTATCTGTTATAAAAGTTTTTATATAAAAGCAGTATTTTCCCACGAAAAATAACCACTCCGCCGCAGCTAACCGCTTCAATCATTCCTGTACCCCTGCTCCTTTCTCAGTTTTCTTCTCCGTCACCCAGATATGCGTTAAAAATTCTTTTGGCAATCGGCACGGCATAATCGCCGCCGGAACCGGCTCCCTCAATGATAATCGTCACACAGATCTGCGGGTCCTCAACCGGCGCGAACCCGGTAAACCAGGCATGGGAATCCGTTTTCACATTATTGTACTCTGCAGAACCGGTTTTGCCCGCCGCCGTATAACCCGCGTCTTTTAATCTGGTTGCGGTACCGCTCTGCACGACCTCGCTCATCAGCTGTGTCAGGTTTTCCGCCTCCTGTTCGGTGATCAGACTGCCGTAGGCGCCGGGCGAAAACTGCTTCACAATGCTTCCGTTATAATTTTCCACATGATCGATCAGATAGGGTTTCATCAAAATTCCGTCGTTGGCAATGGCACAGGTGATCATATTCATATGAAGCGGTGTGATGGAATCCGTTCCCTGACCAATGGAAGCCTGCATGACGTCCGAATCCGAAACCGTTTCATTGACGATCACGCTGCTTTTATTATAGGCAAACGAAACAGGCAGTTCCCTGTTAAAAAGCAGATCATCAAGTGTATCCTCATAGCTGTTCTTATCCAGCAAAATGCTGATATTGGCAAAGGAAGCATTGCAGGATTTGGCAAAGGATTTCGTAAAATCTTCCCCGCCATGCGCCGTACCGTGAAAACAGTTGATCACATCTCCGCCATGCGTGAATCTGCCACCGCACTGATAGGTGTAGCTGGAATAGGTATCCGGATTCTCCCGGATATATTCTAATGCCGTAATGATCTTAAAAGTGGAGCCTGGCGGATACAGCCCCTGTGTCGCCCTGTTTAAAAGCACACTGCTGTCCTCATCCTCAAGCAGATCATCCCAGATCTCTCCAATCTCATTCGGATCAAAATCGGGCTTGGATACCATTGCCAGAATCCGTCCCGTCGATGGCTCCGTCACGATAATTGCGCCTTTATAGGCGCCAAGCGACTGATAGGCAATCTCCTGTAAATCGACATCCAGCGTCGTAATGACATTATCTCCCGGATATTTCTCCCCGGACACCTCGCTTGCCACCTTATCCGACAGTCTGGCATGAGACTGGATCAGATAATAATTGGTCTGGGCCTCCACACCGAATCTGCCGTTTATGGAATATCCGATCACATGGGAAAACATACTGCCGTAAGGATATTCTCTCTTTTCCTCACCGTTTTCATCCACCACAGTCTGGGCTAACACCTGCCTGCCGCTTGCATAAATCGTTCCCCGCGTGTTCTGAGTGATCAGCATTTCCTGCCGGCTGTTATAGCTGTTATTGATCATATCCTGCCTGTGTGTCATCGCATAGTGACATGTATAAACCATCATTCCGATGAAGACGGCGATAAAGACGCCCGTCACGAAACAGATCTGCCTACTCGTCTTCTTCCGGATATTCTTCATATTCCTTCCGGTATTCCGGCCTTCTGCCGGAAACGTTCTTCCTGTTTGCGTTGCTCTTCTTCTTTCTGACAATTTTATCTCCTTCGTCCTGTCCGATCATATACAGACCTTCTATTACAAAAAACATCAGCAGCGTCGTGAGCACGGAACTGCCTCCATAGCTGATAAATGGCAGCGTAACTCCCGTCATGGGAATGAATTTCGTCCCTCCGCCGACCGTTAAAAAGACCTGAAAAATATAAGTAATGCCGAGCCCGAAAGCAATCAGCTGATAGAACCTGTCCTTTAATCTGATTGCGATGCGCATGCACATGACAAAGCAGCTGACACTGATTAAAATCATCAGCATGGCAAATCCGATTCCCAGTTCTTCCGCCACCGCGGAGAACACGAAATCTGCCTCAACAAACGGAATCGCCGTTGGATTTCCCCGGAAAAGTCCGAGTCCAAACCAACCGCCGCTGCTGATGGCAAACAGAGACTGGGCAATCTGAAAACCGGCATCATCAATACAGCTCCAGGGGTCCTTCCAGGCCTGTACACGCACCTGTACATGGCGGAAAACCTGAAACGCCAAAACCGCGGCCCCGCATCCTCCGGCGGAACCAAGCAGCAGATAAACCGGATTTCTGGTCGCAATGAATACCATAAAAACATATACAATAAAAAAGATCAGCGCGCTCCCAAGGTCTTTGGAGGCAACGAGAATCAGCACATGAATTCCCGCAATGACCGCTGTCAGAACGACCCGCAGAAAATCGGCTGTTTCATACAGCGCACCGGCCAGAAAGAAGACAAAAAGAATTTTCACAAATTCCGAAGGCTGAAAAGTAATGCCAAAGACGGAATAGGAAATTCTGGAGCCATGCGTCACCGAGCCAAGCGTCAGCACAATTCCCAGCGCACAGATGCCGACGGCCGCATAGACCCAGGTCAGGCTTCTTAACATTCTGACTTTCTGAATCAGATACGGAATTGTCATGCCGAGCGCAATCGAAACCGTTACGATAAAAAACTGCTTAATCGCTTTTTCATAAGAAATTCTTGTCAGAATTACAAAACCGATGGAAAGAAGCATGCACATATTATTGATGAGCAGCCGGTTTCCCTTCGGATAGATCATATGAAACAGCATGACCGTTGCAAACAGCAGAATCTGCTGAAAAATATAAAAAAACAGATACTCGATTTTTCCCGTTTGAAAACAAATAACCAGAAAGCAGGAAAAGTGCACCAGAAACATCCAGACACACTGCCTGATATAGATGCCGCTCCTTTTTTCCTCATTCGGAAAGCAAGAATGCGAGCAGCAATACAATTAAATACTTGGAAATCTCTGTAATATAAAGCTCCATAAAATCGATTAACAACCATGCCTTTCTCTCATTCTACACCGCGCTTATAATGCCCGGCCGTATACTCGGTAACCGGAAAATTTTCTGTTCTTCCACAGTAAAAATCGAGTATTTTCTCTGCCAGTTCTCCCGTCTCCCATACAAAATCG
>CALDLG010000222.1 GCA_937910785.1 uncultured Lachnospiraceae bacterium
GTTGACAATACCCGTACTGGACAGCGCATCGTGCAAAATGCCCGCTACAATGATCCATGACAGGAAATGCGGCAGATAGGAAACGGTCTGTATCGTCTTCTTCAACAGGGTATGTCTGATTTCATTCAGCAGAATCGCGAACAAAATCGCCATAATGGTAGTTGTCAGAAGATTCAGGGCCCCCATACAGAAGGTGTTCCTGATTACCTTCAGAAATGTTACATCGGAAAACAGAAACTCAAATTTTTCCAGCCCTACAAATTTTGAGTGGAGCAGACCATCCTTCGGCTTGTAATTCTGGAAGGCCATCAGCCAGCCGGTCAGCGGCCAGTAGTAAAAAATTATGCCATATATCACTACAAAGAAAGAAATGATCAACAGCGTTTTCTGCCTCTTGATTTCTTTCCATGTAATCTTCTTATCCTTATTTACAGCTTTTGCTTTCGCCATCGCACCCTCCTATCCTGCATAGAAAAGGGCGGCAACTTCTTTTTTTCAAATTACCATTGCCGCCTTTTTCTGCAATTATTTAAAATTCTGACAGATATCTCATCTTATCTTTATTTAAAGGTATCCAGAATTGCCTGCATCTCGGACAGGAAGTCTTCCGGCTTGCATGCCGAATATGCTGTCATGTAATCCTGCCATCCTTTATCGAAATCATCCGCCATAACTACTTTAGGCAGCCATTCGTGTTTGCACTCGCCCATCAGAGCCCATGCCGTTCCGCCCGGTGTTTCGGTCGTGAAGTTATTGGAAAAGCTGTACATCGGGAACCATTCCGCATTCGTCTCCACAACGGAATCGATCATGCCCGGATAAGTTGTCACGCCATATGCTTCAAAGCACTTTACAAGAGGCTCTGCCATATCGTTCATAAATTCGGAGGGCTGCTCTTCCGGCTTCATTGCGTTCTTGCCATCATTATGGGTTCCGCCCCACTGAGGGAAGTATGAATACTGACATCTGTGAGCCGCCTGATAAGCGGTGTCGGCCCAGTTCTTTCTCATTTCATCCGTACGATAGTACAGGCCTTCGTCATCTACCAGATAATCCACGCCTTCGATACCCCAGAATCTTAAATCATGCAGTTCCTGATCCATACAGATATCCACCAGGAATTTGAAAGCCTTGTCGGGATCTTCGCAGTCAACGGAAATCGCGATTCCGCTCGCCTGATTTACCGTATCATCATATGTATGCCATCTGTTTTCCATGCCCTTTTCCGTCGTCAGACCGAGCGGTACATAGTTGCAGCCCTTCTGATCCAGTCCCTGCTGTTTGAATACATCATTTACCGTAAAGGCGAAATCCCACCACTGATCAACCATACCGAGCACACGGCCTGTGGAAAGCTTGGCAATATATTCATCGTATGTCTGCGTGAAGCTTTCCGGATCTACGAATCCTTTATGGTATTCTTCATTCAGCTTTCTCAGATATTTAATGGTATCCTCGGAAGTATTATAATCCTCGATCGTCATCGTTTCTTTATTAACAATTACGGAACCGTCATTCGGATAGCCCGCCAGGAACTGTCCCGCATTTTCCAGACAGAAATATCTCCAGTCTTCACAGAGAATCGTATAGGCGATGTTCTCCGTTCCGTCTTCCATCGTCGGATTTGCCGCAATATAGCTTTCCAGAAGGTCAAAATATTCGTCCAGCGTCTGGATATCCGGATAACCTGCCCACTCCAGAACTCTTACCTGAATCCAGAATGCTTCGTCGTTATGAGTTGTAGCCTTGCTCTCGCCATAAGTATTGCCAAACGGATTGATCCAGTAAATATGTCCGTCAGGCTGACGGAACTTATCCCACTCCGCCTCGGAGAACCAGGCCTCCTTAAATTCCGGATACTGATCGATATATTCATCCAGCGGTAACAGCGCTCCCGCATCTACCAGAACCGACATATCATCGCTGTCGATAAAGTCCGGATATTCGCCGCCCGCAACGAGCGTTCCTGTCGCCTCAGCCGCAGTCTGGCCTGTCAGCCATGTCTCTTTTACCTTAACGCCGGTCTTCTCCGCGATAATCTGCGCGATCTCATTATCATCATTGATTTCCTTACCCGGCATCGTGATGAAATAGGAAAACTCGGTGATTTCCTGATTTCCGCCTCCGGAAGTATCGGAGCTGTCCGTTTTTGCCCCCCCCTCTTCCGTTTTGGCGGTCCCTGTATCGCCGCTGCTGCTTGTACTGCTGCCCGTATCATTTCCTCCGCCGCAGCCGGCAAGTAAGGAAGCTGTCACTGCCGTCGTAAGCATCAAAGCTGTCAGTTTTTTACACTTCATATTCTTCTCCTCCCTCGTTGGTTTTTTGATAATACCATTGTATGATAATCACCGTATACTTCAACCCGACAAAATTTAGTAAAAAACCGGGTAAACTCTAACAGTAAGAATTTACCCGGTTCTTCTATTCCTCTTCCCTCGCCCTCTTACGGTACCTTGAAGGCGTACAGCCCTCCTGCTCGATAAAGCGGCTGATAAAGTAATCGAGATCGTGATAACCCACGTCCTCAGCAATCTGTCCGATTTTCTTATCCGTCCGTATCAGCTGGGCAGCCGCTTCCTTAATCCTGTAATTGTTCAGATAATTCTTAAAAGACTGCCCATACCGCTTTCTGAAAACCTGCCCCAGATAAGAACTGTTAATATAATATTTCTGCCCAAGCTCCCGCAGCGTCAGATTCTCCGCGTACCGCTCCTTTACCTCATTCTCAATTTCCGCCAGAATGCCTCTGGAAGCGCTCTTTCGCAGCTGTACCAGATACTCCGCAAATTCACAGGCAAATTTTCGAAGATGTGCCCTGCTGCCCCGGATGATCTCTTCCTTGGACACACTGCCGCTGATATAGGATAAAACCTCGTCCTGACTGATGGATTCGTCCTGCTCCGCCGCCAGATTCAGAAGCCTGAAAATCAGCCAGTTCAGATTCATCGTCACCATATCCGGTGTCCGGTCCATCCGGTCCATCTCTACGAAAAGCTCATCCACACTTTTCCCGATTGCCGGCGCATCGTTCTGATTCACCGCCGCGACCAGATCGTCCAGCGGCTGCTTGCACAGAATTGTTCTGGACTCGCTCACCTGGACTTCCTTCTCATAATAATAGAGATCCTTATGGTTCTGGAACCCCTTGAAGGACCGCAGTACACAGGCCGAACCGTAAGAACGGGAGAGTCTGCTTAAACTGTTCACCTGTTTGCCCACAAGCAGAATCACCGGCATGCTTTCGCTTCCGCTCTGTGCTGCCCGGTGAAGCGCCCGAAGAAATTCATCCTCGCGCATTCCCCGTTCTTTCGCCATGTAATCGCAATAGACAAACCCGATCTCATAATCCTCTTCACAGATAAAAAAGTCCTTAAAAAGATGATCCGCATCGCCCTGCAGATAGCGGGCCGCCTGCTCATAAACCCGGTTCTTCAGTTCCGCCATTTCCTCATCCGACATCTCCTCCAGCGCGGACAGGTCGTTTAAGCAGATATGAAGATATCGAAACCATTCGGAAGAGCGGAAATTTTCTTTGATAAAAGCAAGCCCCTGTGCATTTGCCCTGCCCTGCAGAAGCGCTACCATATTCTGAAGCAGATATCCCCTGTGCATCCTCCGGTTATCAATTTCTTCCCTTTCCGTATTTTCCTTATTGGCCGCCGCCCGTCTGATATTGGCAAGCAGCTGTTCCTTCTGCACCGGCTTTAGAATATAATCCATGCAGGAATAACGAAGCGCCGCCCGGACGTATTTGAAATCATTATAGCCGCTGAGCACAATCACATATGCATCGGATATCTTTTCCTCTCGGATCGTCTCAAGCAGTTCCAGACCGCTCAGCCATGGCATACGGATATCCGTAATGATCAGATCGACCTTATTTTCCCTCAGATAACCGAGCGCTTCTCTGCCGTCGGAGGCCTTTTTCACAATCTCATACCCTTCCGCCTCCCAGTCGATCAGCACCGACAATCCCTGTAAAATAAAAGGTTCATCATCTATCAGCATTGCTTTCAGCATAACCCGCCGCTCCTTCCTCTTCCCGCTTCGTCCGTTCCTTCCTCTCAAGGTAGTCCGTATCCGCCCTGATGGTCATAAAGGTTCCGACACCTATTTCACTCTCCATCGAAAACGTCACATTCCCCTTCGTAATCATCTTTAGCCGCAGACAGGCATTGATAATTCCCACATGCTCATTCTCTTTGATGTCATCGATCCTGCATTCCCGCATCCTGACATTCATTTCTTCCACGACCCGTTCCTCCATGCCGCCCCCCGTATCCTCTATTTCCATACAGAGCCATTTTCCCTTCCGGTATACTCTCACATAGATCCAGCATGTGGCCGACTTCTGCTCCATGCCATGGACACAGGAATTCTCGACAAAAGTCGTGAGCGTCAGCTTGGAAATCCGATAATCCATGCATTCTTCCGCCAGCTCGATTTCGTAACGCAGCCGGTCCCCGAAACGATAGCTCTGCAGCTCCAGATACGCCTCCACGAAATTGATTTCCTCAGAAAGCGTCACATGATCCGAAGCCCAGTTGATATTCTGCCGCTCCAGAACCGCCAGCTTTTCGATCATGCCGGCCGTCTCGTTTTCCTGATGAAGAATGCAGCGCATCCGGATGCTTTCCAGCACATTGAAGAGAAAATGCGGATTGATCTGACTGTGCAGCGCCATCAGCTCCGCGCTCTGCCTCGCAAGCTCGATTTCCTGCCTTTCCAGCCGGTCCTTATAGACTCTCTGAATCAGATCGTTCATCCTGCGCACCATCCGGTTATAGTTCTTCATCAGGCTTCCGATCTCATCCTTTCCCTTCACATCCCCGATTTCCTGCAGATTTCCCTCTTCCTGCACCTCCTGCAGAACGGCTCCAAGACTCCTGAGCCTCCCCGTAAAGGAACGGTTTACCATGGAAACCATCACCATCGGCAGAAACAGATTCATCAGGACCAGAAATGCGATCAGCAGCTTGTGCTTTTCCAGCTGACTGAAGACGGAGCTTGTCTGCTGCAGAATCAGGATATCAATCGTTTCCCCGTACAGATCGAAGGAGCTCCGATAAGCAATATTCTCCTCCCCGGTCAGCATATGAAAGTCCTCACTGCTGCCGGAATGTCCCCTGTTGGAAAAAAGAATCCGTTCCCCCGCGCATACATAAACACCGTATCCGTAATCCAGACTCGTCAGCTTTCTCGCGACCTTGTTATAGTCAATGTCCACTCTGACGAGCTTCTCACAGCCCCCGCCTCTGAAATAATTCAGCCACCGGACCAGAGAAATCCGCCTTTTCGTCATCGCCGACTGGTCCTGATCGCCTATATAGTAGAAAACAGTGCACATATTCCTGCCGGAGCTTTCAAACGTCTGATACCACATCGTGTCCCTCACGCCGGAAAGCCGGTAAAAATTCCCGCCGTTGATGATCGTTTCGTTATCCGCACAGACAACCACATTGGAAATATTGTACCGGCTCATCAAATTGAGCGAGGACTTATCCGCCAGTCTGGTCTTCGCGGAAAAAAACTCATAAGGACCGTCATATTGCTCATTCAGAAAATCGTTGATCTCCCGATCCAGATAAATATTATTCATCTGATTGGCCGCTTCCTCAAAAATGTATTCCAGATCATACCGGACGGAATCGCTTATGTTCGCGGCCGTATAGTCCCGCTCTTTCTGCGCGGCATCATAGAGAATGAACAGAATGATACTGTCCGTCAGCACTAACGGAAGGATCATGCAAAATACATAGACGATGAACAACTTCGTTTTGATGTTAAAATCATTCAGATATTCTTCCAGCTTATTCCAGAATTTCCGCATGTTTCCTCCTGTGTATCCCATTCGGCCGCCGGCCCGGCAGCCATCGAATTAAAAGCATTATAAAAAGAATTTCCCGTTATGTCAAACACAGGAATATAAAAAGCTCCGCAGCCTTCAATACGGCTGCGGAACGTCCTTCCGTTAACTTATTTTTACTGAATATACAAATTCGAATACCCCATCAGACTTTCGTCCACTTCCCTCGCGCATTCCCGGCCCTGCCGGATGGCTTTGACAACAAGAGACTGACCGGTGTGCATATCGCCCGCTACGAAAACATTTTCCACGCTGGTGCCAAAAGCGCCGGGCTTCGTCTTCACATTGGTACGCGCGTCCAGCTCCACCCGAAAAGCATCCGTCACATACTTCTGAGCGCCGAGAAATCCGGCCGCGATCAGTACGATATCGGCTTCCAGCGTTTTTTCGGAGCCCGCCTTCTCCTTCATAGCCATGCGCCCTGACGCTTCGTCCTTTTCCCAGGACAGGCCGACAATTTTAACGCCCCTCAGACTGCCATCCTTATCCTTCAGAAACTCCCTGACCGTCGATTCGTATATGCGCGGATCATGACCATATACGGCGATCGCCTCTTCCTGACCGTAATCGGTTTTGCAGACCCTCGGCCACTCCGGCCAGGGGTTGTTATCCGCCCTCTTATCGGGAGCCTTGGGCATCATCTCAATCTGCGTTACCGATTTTGCGCCATGCCGTATGGCAGTTCCGACGCAGTCGTTTCCCGTATCGCCGCCGCCGATGATCACCACATGCTTATTTTTCGTATCCACATACTTTTTATCCTTAAATTCGGAATCCAACAGGCTTTTTGTATTCCGACTCAAGAAGTCAACGGCAAAATAAATCCCCTTTGCATCCCGACCCGGCGCGTCGATATCGCGGGGATTGGAAGAGCCGCAGGCCAGCACGACGCGGTCGAATTCCTTTAACAGCTTATCCGCCTTCACGCTCTTTCCGATATCCGCATTGGTAACAAAGGTGACGCCTTCCTCTTTCATCACTTCGATTTTCCGTTCAATGACATGTTTTTCCAGCTTCATATTCGGAATGCCGTACATCAGAAGACCGCCGATCCGGTCGGAACGCTCAAATACCGTCACCAGATGCCCTCTCCGGTTCAGCTGATCGGCCACCGCAAGGCCGGATGGTCCGCTTCCCACAACCGCAACGCTTTTTCCGGTTCTCGTCAGGGGCGGCTTTGCCGCCGCATAACCCATCTCGTATGAGTATTCGATGACCGCATATTCATTTTCCTTCGTGGCAACGGGTTCTCCTGTCAGGTTGCAGGTACAGGCCGCTTCACAAAGAGCGGGACATACTCTCGAAGTAAATTCCGGAAAATTATTGGTTTTCCGAAGCCGGTGATAAGCCTGTTCCCAGTTCCCCGTATAAACGAGATCATTCCATTCGGGAACCAGATTATGCAGCGGACAGCCGGAAGTCATGCCGCACAGCGTCATACCCGACTGGCAGAACGGAACGCCGCAGTCCATGCACCGCGCTCCCTGCAGCTGTTGTTCCTCTCTCGGAAGATGCTCATGAAACTCGTTAAAATTTTTAATGCGCTGTTTCGGGCTGATATCCGTCGAAACTCTGCGCTCATATTCTAAAAATCCGGTAGGCTTTCCCATGCTATTTCCCTCCATTCCCGTAATCCGCTATTCCCTCGTTAAACGCCTCAATCTGGGCCTGTTCCGCACTGAGCCCTTTTTCCTCCATCTGAACGATCAGCTTCAACATGCGTTCATAATCGTGGGGGATGATTTTCTTGAACCGGGGCAGATATTCTCCGAAATGCTCCAGAATCTCTTTCCCCTTAACCGAATTGGTGCAGGCAACATGCTCCCTGATCATCTCTTTCAGCTCCAGAACGTCATATTTGGAGGTTATCTCACAGGAAGAAACCATTTCCTTATTGACTTTCGTATATAAATCGTTGTTCTCATCCAGTACATAGGCGATGCCGCCGCTCATGCCCGCCGCAAAGTTCTTGCCGATGGAGCCGAGGATCACCACCCGGCCGCCGGTCATATATTCACAGCCATGGTCACCGACGCCCTCAACGACCGCCAGCGCACCGGAGTTGCGGACGCAGAACCGCTCTCCCGCCACGCCGTTGATGAAAGCCTTACCGGATGTTGCCCCGTACAAAGCCACATTGCCGATGATGATGTTTTCATCCTGCTTAAACCGGGAACCTCTGGGCGGATAGACAATCAGCCGGCCGCCGGAAAGTCCTTTTCCGAAATAATCGTTGGAATCCCCCTGAAGCTCCAGTGTCAGCCCTTTCGGGATAAATGCGCCGAAGCTCTGGCCGCCGGAACCGTTACAGAGAATCCGGTAAGTGTCCTCCGGTAACGAATCCCCGAATTTTCTCGTAATCTCGGAACCCAGGATCGTGCCGAAAGTGCGGTCGGTATTGGAAATATCCACCTCCAGACTGCGTTTCTGACCGTTCTCCATCGCTTTGGCCAGCTGCTTTAACAGCACTTTTTCATCCAGCGTCTTTTCCAGCCCGAAATCATAGACCTGCTTCGGATCGAAAATCACTTTTTCCTGACTCTTTTCACAGGGATTTGACAGGATCAGACTCAGATCGATCTTCTGCTGTTTCCCGGACAGGTTTTCCTTCCTCTTTAACAAATCCGTTCTTCCAACCAGCTCATCCACCGTCCGTACGCCCAGTAAGGACATGTATTCCCGCAGTTCCTGCGCGATGAAGCGCATGAAGTTCTCCACATATTCCGGTTTTCCCCGAAAACGTTTCCGCAGTTCCGGGTTCTGTGTCGCAACGCCGACCGGGCAGGTGTCCAGATTGCAGACCCGCATCATGACACAGCCCATGGTGACCAGGGGCGCCGTGGCAAACCCGAATTCCTCGGCTCCGAGAATCGCCGCAATGGCAACGTCCCTGCCGCTCATCAGCTTGCCATCCGTTTCCACCCGCACTTTATTTCGCAGACCGTTCTGAATCAGCGTCTGATGCGTCTCCGCCAGTCCGAGTTCCCAGGGAAGACCCGCATTGTGAATCGAGCTTCTGGGCGCCGCGCCCGTACCGCCGTCATAGCCCGATACGAGAATCACCTGCGCGCCGGCTTTGGCAACGCCCGCCGCAACCGTCCCGACACCCGCTTCCGAAACGAGCTTGACGGAAATTCTCGCACGCCTGTTGGCGTTTTTCAGATCATAAATCAGCTGCGCCAGATCTTCGATGGAATAAATATCGTGATGAGGCGGCGGAGAAATCAGGCTCACACCCGCCGTGGAATGTCTCGTTTTCGCGATCCATGGATAAACCTTACCTCCGGGCAGATGTCCTCCCTCCCCCGGCTTCGCGCCCTGAGCCATTTTAATCTGGATCTCCTGCGCGCTGTTTAAGTATTCGCTCGTGACGCCGAATCGGCCGCTTGCCACCTGCTTGATCGCGGAACACCGGTTCATACCGTCCGCTTCCACCGTCAGGCGCTCCCTGTCCTCTCCGCCTTCACCGGAGTTGGATTTGCCATGCAGACGATTCATCGCGATGGCCAGCGTCTCATGTGCTTCTCCGGAAATGGAACCGTAGGACATAGCCCCCGTTTTGAATCTTGTGACAATCGTGTCAACACTCTCCACTTCCTCTATTGGTACGGGTTTCTTCGCATAACGGAAGTCCATCAGCCCTCTGAGTGTCTTGATGCTGTCCTCGCTGTTGACCGCTTTGGTATATTGTTTAAACAGGTCATAGTCACCGCGTCTGGTTGATTCCTGTAACAGATGAATTGTCTCCGGATTATACAGGTGTTCATCCGCTCCGCTCCGCATCTGATGGTGTCCGGGGTTATCCAACGCAAGATCCGTTGATAGACCGAGTGGGTCAAAAGCCATGGAATGCAGGGCATCCACTTCTTTCTCAATATCTTTCAGGGTAATCCCCCCTACACGACACACCGTATTGGTAAAATATCTGTTGATAACCTCTTTATCGATGCCAATCGCCTCAAAAATCTTCGAGCCCTGATAGGACTGAATGGTGGAAATCCCCATTTTAGATGCGATCTTAATGATTCCATGCAAAATGGCATCGTTGTAATCGTTGACCGCCGCATAATAATCTTTATCCAGCATATGGCTGTCGATCAGCTCCCGGATACTCTCCTGCGCCAGATAAGGATTGATCGCGGAAGCGCCGAAGCCAAGCAGCGTTGCGAAATGATGTACTTCTCTCGGCTCCGCCGACTCCAAAACGATCGCCACGCTCGTTCTTTTCTTCGTATTGACCAGATGCTGCTGCAGAGCCGATACCGCCAGCAGAGAAGGAATCGCAACGCGGTTCTCGTCCACGCCCCGGTCCGACAGAATCAGAATATTGACGCCGCCGCGGAAGGCTCTGTCCACTTCCACGAACAGTCTGTCGATCGCCTTCTCCAGACTGGTATTCTTATAATAAGTAATCGGAACAACCTCCGCCCTGAACCCCTCCGACTTCATATTTTTGATTTTCATCAGATCCGTATTGGTCAAAATCGGATTATGCACCCTGAGCATATTGCAGTTTTCCGGCTTTTCCTCTAACAGATTACCTTCCCTGCCAAGATAGACCGTCGTTGAGGTCACGACCTCTTCCCGGATCGCGTCGATCGGCGGATTCGTTACCTGCGCAAAAAGCTGTTTGAAAGAATGAAACAACGGATGATGCGCTTTGGAAAGCACCGGCAGCGGCGTATCCACGCCCATCGCGGCGATCGCCTCGGAACCGTTCTCCGCCATCGGCAGAATGCTGCTTTTCAGTTCTTCATAAGTATAACCGAATGCTTTCTGCATCCGTTTTCTCTCTTCTTCCGTAAATTCCGGCACACGCTGATTCGGTATTTTCAGCTCTTTTAATGAGACCAGATGGGTATCCAGCCATTCGCCGTAAGGCTGCGCCGATGCATAACGCTCCTTCAGCTCGTCATCGTCAATGACTCTGCCCTGCACCATATCGACCAGAAGCATCTTGCCCGGATGCAGTCTTTCCTTCACCAGAATTCTGCCCGGATCGATATCCAGAACCCCCACCTCCGAAGACAGAATCAGCGTATCGTCGTCCGTAATCATATAGCGGGAAGGGCGCAGACCGTTTCGGTCAAGCACCGCTCCCATAATATCCCCGTCGGAGAAAAGAATGGACGCAGGCCCGTCCCAGGGCTCCATCATCGTCGCGTAATACTGGTAGAAATCTTTCTTTTTCTGAGACATGGTCTTATCATTCTCCCATGGCTCCGGAATGGTGATCATGACCGCCAGCGGCAGCGGCATCCCGCTCATTACGAGAAATTCCAGCGTGTTATCCAGCATCGCGGAATCGGAACCGGACGCGCTGATGGCCGGAAGCACTTTATGGAGCTGTCCCGCAAGATGCTCCGATTCCATCGTTTCCTCACGGGCAAGCATTTTGTCCGCGTTGCCGCGGATGGTGTTAATCTCCCCGTTATGTACGATAAACCGGTTCGGATGCGCCCGCTCCCAGCTCGGATTGGTATTCGTGGAAAAACGGGAATGTACGATCGCCAGCGCCGACTCAAATGCCTGATCCTGCAGATCCGGGAAAAAGGTCCGAAGCTGTCCTACCAGAAACATTCCCTTATAGACAATCGTTCTGCTCGATAACGATACCACATAGGTCACATCCGTAGACTGCTCAAAGGTCCTTCTTAAAATATAGAGCTTCCGATCAAATGCAAGCCCTTTTTCAATGCCCGCCGGCTTCGCGATAAAAGCCTGCATGATACATGGCATACATTCCACCGCCTTATGGCCAAGCGTCGAAGGAACGGTCGGTACGACCCGCCATCCGAGAAATTTAAGCCCTTCCTTTTCCGCAATGATCTCGAACATCTTTTTCGCCTGATTGCGCTGCAGCTCATCCTGTGGGAAGAAAAAGACGCCGACGCCGTACTCTCTCTCCCCGCCGAGAGAAATCCCAAGGGACGCGGCCGCTTTCACCATGAACTTATGGGGAATCTGAGTCAGAATACCGACGCCGTCTCCGGTCTTGCCCTCCGCGTCCTTCCCGGCCCTGTGTTCCAGATTCTCAACGATCTTCAAGGCATTCTCCACCATAGCGCGGCTTTTGCGGCCCCTGATATTCACACAGGCGCCGATACCGCAGTTGTCATGTTCAAACTCCGGCCGGTAAAGCGGAGCCTGAGGAACGGTTAATTTTGTATCAAACATAAGGGATATCTCCTTTCACAGTCAGAATCAAAAAAGTCGCAAAGTACACCCTTTGAGGCGCTCCTTTGCGACTAAACTATTGATACTATACACCCATTTTCCCCCGTTGTAAATAGAGACTTTTGACGAAATTGTCTGATATTTTGACAATTCGATGTCTTTCCGGGAATTGTCAGTCTTTTCATTCTTCCTTCACAATCAGGACTCCCTTCTGTCCGATGCCCCATGCCCGAAAGCGCCTGTGGAAAACCACCGAAGAGCAATTACGGCGGCTCCCGCAAAGACAATGCCGGCCGGTAGCGTCATAAACAGCTCATACAAAGCAGGAATGCCCGTAATAATATACACCGCCAGATTGGCCGCGGCATGAAACAGAACGGCATAAAAAAAAACACCGCACCTTTCATAAACATACGCGATCAGCATTCCCATCAGAAACCCATACAGCATCTGAACAGGATTACCATGATAGATCCCGAAAAGCAGCCCGGACAACACAATGGGCAAAACGGCGGATAACGGCTTCCGGTATACGGTACTCTCTCCAAAGAGCCTTTTCAGCCTGTTATAAAGAATTCCCCGGAATACGACTTCTTCCGCAAACGGAGAAACAAATCCGTACAGGAGAATCCCGATCGGGAAGATGACGCCGTACTGCCGCTCGGCTGTCTGTTCATAGGCAGCCGAGCTTTCCGTCAGATGAAAAAGCTGAAAAAAGAAATTGACGGCCAGAGAGCTTGCGATAGCAAGTGTTATTGTAAAAAAAATCCGATTATGCCTGCCAGCCCGGTTACCCGCTTCACCATATATCTCACATCGAAAGTCCGAAAGCAGCGGCAGAATTCCTGACACCATTGCCAGTCCGCCGATCACGGCATGGACGGTCGCCTCCTGCTCTCCAAAGAACTGCGCCAGACTGCCCCCGGCCTCTTCGGATATCATTTTGACCAATCCGGTCATAATCAGGGCCGTTATGAAATTGAGTACATAATAAACTGCAAACGGCTTCAAAATCCTCACCATCGCTTCCGGATTTCCAAGCCGTCCTGAGTCTGCCCGTTTTTCAGCCATTTAACAGTTCCTCTAATTCCTCTACGGTATCCACAACATAGTCCGCTCCGGCCTCTTCCAGCTCTCCGGGCGAAGCATAACCAAAGGTAACTCCTACACTGACCAGGTTGAACAATTTTGCTCCCTGAATATCGAACTTCCTGTCACCTATCATGACAGTTCTGTCATGATTGGATTTTTCTCCCTGATTTTCAATCTGATACAACTGTCGTAACGCTTCTTCCACGACTTCCTCTTTTTGGGAACGAGTACCGTCCAGCTCGCTTCCCACGATCACATCAAAATACTGCTCTATCTCAAAATGCTTTAAGATTTTTCTCACAAATACTTCCGGCTTACTGGAAGCAACCGCAAGCATCCTGCCCGCTTTTTTCAAATGCGCGAGCATCCGGTCGATTCCCGGATAGATCTCATTCTCAAACAGGCCGACGGTACTGAATCTCTCCCGATAATAAACGATTGCCTGCGCCGCCATTTCCTCATCAAAATCATAAAATTCCCGAAAGCTGTCCGCTAACGGAGGCCCGATAAAAGGCTCCAGCTTATCCAGTTCCGGCTCCTCAATTCCAAATTTTCGCAGTGCATACTGCACACAGGTTGTAATGCCAAGCTTCGGGTCCGTTAGGGTACCGTCCAGATCAAACAATAAATATTGAAATTTATCCGTATGTTTCTTTTCTTTCCGCATCTGCTTAAAACGCCTTTCTGATAAATGTCAGTCCGATCGGATACGGCCCGGTATGTACGCCGATCGTTGCACCGATCTGAAACAAATCCATATCCTCTATACTGCTGTACTGCTTTAAGTCCGCAAGCAGCATTTCCCGGAAAGAAACAGCCTCTTCCCGATCATATCCGTAACCGACATTGAAAGCGTAGTCGTCCGGATTTTCTCCGATCTTCTCAAAGTGCTTTCTGCACAGGGAAATCAGTGTTTTCTTTCCTTTCTCCCGGTTCCGGAAAACGCCGGCAGGGAAAATCTCTCCCTCTTTCAGAATAATTAACGGCTTAATCGCCAGACTTTTCACCGCGGCTCCCATCACCTTGCCGATCCGGCCGCCATGCACGAGATAGTCAAAGCTTCCGACCGTAAATATAATACGCCCTGTAGGAAGAATCTCTTTCGTTCGCTTCACCGTCTCTTCAAAACTCCAGCCTGCCTGCTGCATCCGGCATACCTCCAGCACGAGCAGCCCCTGCAAAACGGTATCCACCGTCGTATCCAGCACTTCGATTTTCACATCCGGATACTTTTCCAAAAGCATTTCCTTCGCATTCATCGCTGAATTATAGGAGCCGCTGAATTTCGTGGTAATGCACAGGCAGAAAATATCCTTCCCCTCCGCCGCATATTCCTCGAACACGTCCAGATAATCCTGTACCGAAGGCATGGAAGACTTGGGAAAACAATCCGCATGATCCACCATCCGCTGATAAAACTCCCGGACAGAAACCTCTTCTATCTCTTTCTGATAAGTTTTGTCATCAAACGACACATAAAACGGCACGACTCTGACGCCTTCCGCGTCGGCGCGCTCCGTTCCCAAATCACAGGAACCGTCTGAAATAATCTGAAATGCCATAATCTTAACCACGCCTTTCTTTCAGCCTGTCGGCAATATCTATCTTCCTATACTTTCTCACGTAGTTTTTAAAACTATCTACTATTATAGCAATATTGGGACAATAGTCAAGGCTCCCGAAAAAATAACACATGCTATGATTAAGATGCCGCCTACCTCTTCTCTTCCTCTGTCTTTTCCGGCAAATGCAGGCACATCAGATCGTATGTGATTAATTCGCCATTGATTTTCATAAACCCCCGGAAGGTTCCGAAGGTCTCAAAACCAAATTTCCGATACAGCCTGATGGCCCTTTCATTATCGCTCCTGACCTCCAGTGAAATGATTTCCAGATCGAACTGTCCGGCCCACCGTATCAGCTCTTCCATAAGCCGGGTCCCGATCCGTCTTCCCCACATGGCCTTTCTGACGGAGATGGCGATCTCGCCCCTGTGATCCATCCGCGGTTTGGCAAATCCCGAAAGCGCCGCCGTTCCCACAATTCTTCCGTCCTCTTTGGCAACCAGAAAAACCTGTTTTTCTGACTCGGACATCCCTTTCAGCCAGTCCTTTTCCTGCTCGACAGAGACCGGAAGCCCCTCTGCCCCGAAGCTTAAATTGTCCGATTCTCCCCCTGTCGCCTTACAGTATTCCAACAGTTCTTCCGCATCCTCCACGTCTGCTTTCCTGATTTCTAACATGATTCATTCCTCCCGCATTTCACACCCCGTATTTCATAATCCTTATTTTCCTGCTGCTGACGCTATTCCGCATTATTTCATATATTATCCGCTATGGCAAAGCGTCTGTCAATATTTTCTCCGAATCCGGGCAGGCATGGGCGGGCACATCTCACAAAAAACTTGACAAGTCTTTCCGACGCCGTTAAGATAGTAAAGAATAAAATATAATAAGTAACACGCCAGGGGAGCACATCGCTGAGACTGGAACCTGCGGAAAGATATCTTCGTCCGGTTCCTGACCCTCACTACTTGAACCGGATAATACCGGCGGAAGGAGGCTGCGTTTTCAAAAGCATGAATATATCATAGTATGAATATATCATAATATGAATATATCATAATATGAATATATCATAACATGAATATATCATAACATGGCATTATCATATCGTTTGTTATTTTATGATAATCAAAAGTCTTTCGCTTTTGAAAAACGGATGTTGTCCCTCCTCGCGCATACGAAGGAGGTTTTTTTATGTCATTATTTTTGAATCAGGAGGATGGATACTATTCTCTGACAACCACGGGCATGATCGCATTCCTTATCATCATGGCCGTATTGGTCTTACTGACCGCATTTTTTAAGAAGAAAGAGTCTGCAAACGCAAATGACGGACACCGCGTCGAGGGAAAAACCGGCTCCGGAAGCTTTTCCGCGAAACAGCTCGTCTTTTCCGCCGCGGCGCTGGCGCTCGGATTCGTCACCTCATATATCAAGATCATCGATATGCCCTGGGGCGGCTCCGTAACACTCTGTTCGATGCTGTTCGTTACCCTGATCGGCTACTGGTACGGACCCAAAATCGGTCTGACCGCAGGATTTGCCTATGGCATCCTGCAGTTTCTTCAGGGAGGCGGCAATTTTATTCTTTCTCCGATACAGGTCTGCATGGATTATATTCTCGCCTTCGCTTCCCTCGGTCTGTCCGGTTTCTTCTCCCGGAAAAAGAACGGCCTGATCAAAGGCTATCTGACAGCAATTATCGTCAGGGGACTATTCCATACGATCGGCGGATATCTGTACTGGATGGAATACATGCCGGAATCCTTTCCCCAATCCATTTCCTTCCTGTATCCCTTCGCCTACAATTACTCCTATCTGCTTATAGAAACAATTATAACTATTGTTATTTTAATACTTCCGCCGGTTCAGAATGCGATGAAACGGGTGAAAATGCTTGCTGCGGGAGAAATATAATCTAAATTATACTCCTATAACAGAACAAAATGCCTTCGGCATTATGTTCGGAAGAACCTTCGGTTCTTCCACACTGTGTCGGAATTTCCTATTATAGAACAAAATGCCTTCGGCATTATGTTCGGAAGAACCTTCGGTTCTTCCACTCTGTGTCGGAATTTCCTATTATAGAACAAAGAACAGGGACCGTTTTTCACAGGCGGTCTCTGTTCTTTTCCTGTCATTTGAAACTCATCTGCAGAATAACAGCGCATCTCCAACCGTTGTCTCCCTGGCTTTCGTAGAATCCACACGTTTCCAGTCCGTCGTATTCGTAATAATAACAGATGTTGTCATATTGTATCCGGCCTCTTCAATTTTTCTGCTGTCAAACTTGATCATAGGTTGTCCTTCGGTAAGGTTCTCTCCCTGTCTGACAAGCGGTCTGAAATATTTTCCGTTCAGCTGCACCGTATCCACGCCGATATGAATCAGCAGCTCCACGCCTTCTTCCGTCGTCAGACCGATCGCGTGTCCGGTTGGAAAAAAGGTCGTGACCTTACAGTCGGCCGGTGCATATACGACTCCGTCATAAGGCTCTATAGCGATTCCCTCTCCGAGAACGCCGCTGGAAAAAACTTCATCTCCCACTTCCATCAGCGGCACGAGCTTTCCGTTCAATGGACTGTGAATGATATTTTTTCCGTCCAGTGACATCGGAATCGACGGAAATTCTATTTTTTCCCGCTTGGGCTGTTTATAAATAACAAGTGTAATTATCCATGTCATCACAAATGCAATCCCGGCGGCAACCGGAGTGTCCGGCTGGCCGCTTCCGGAACCAAATTCCCGCAGCCATATCAGTCCCGCTCCGCCTGCCGCCGCACCGATACAGCTGATCAGAAGCGGCTTTTTTTCCGGCAGGGCCACACCGTAGATTCCCGGCTCCGCAACGCCGAACAATCCGGAAATAACAGAAGGTATTGAAACAGCGCACAATCGCTTATCCCTCGTTTTCAAAAGCACTGCCAGAACGGCGCCGGCCTGTGCGCAGGAGGCGGTAAAACCGACAGCCGGAAGAAAAATGCCGGCCAAAGCATCATTCAAATGCGCCGGCGTCACCGGCACCAGTTCTCCATGAATGCCCATAATTACCAGAAACGGCCAGAGCAGGCCGGCCAGCGCCGCCGCCAGAAACGGGCTCGCCGTATAGGCCTGATCAATCCCCATCATAATAAGCGCCACAAGACCGGCGTATGCCGTCTCTATCACGAAATGAATAAGCGGTATCACGCACAGCAGGGTAAGCAGCGGCGCAAATGTCGTTTTCAGCAGATCAGGCAGCGTTTTTTTCCAGAAACGTTCTATATAGGATGCCGCCAATACCGCCAGAACTACCGGAAGAATGCTATAGGGATGCTCCGCCATACCGAAGCGGTATGGGTACACGAAGCACGCTCCGATAATCATCCCGGTAAACTGACCGGTCTGAAACTTTCTGGCAGCCGAAGCGCCGATAAAAACCGGAAGATAATAGAACAGACTGTCGGAAAGCAGTGTTATAAGCTGACAGATGTTATTGTTTTCATCATACAGACCGATGTACAGAAGAAATCCCTGAATTCCCTTCAGCATGCCCATGGCACAAAATGTACAGACTAAAGGTGCGAAAATACCCGAAATCCAATCCGCAAACCGGCCGATCCGGTCCTTTTTTCGTTCCTGGCACTCCTGTGAATCCGGGATACCGCTTCGCCTGGAAACCGCTTCACAGACCTGTGCCGCATGATTTCCGATCACGAGCTGATACTGCCCGCTGCATTGAATGACGGTGATCACGCCGGGCATTGTTTTCAGCCCCCGCGTATTCGCTTTCGTCTCATCCTTTAACGCAAAGCGCAGCTTCGTGGCACAATGTGTCAGGCTGATAATATTTTCCCTGCCGCCTACACTTTCGATAATGCGCTTTGCCAGATCGTCATATTTTCCCATATCAATTCCCCATTTCTTCCGCGCATGGATATCTGCCATACGCGGGTCTCCTTTTTAATATGGGCAAAATATGGAAATTTATACGGTCCGGAGACCGGTAAGCACTTTGCAATAATAAAATAATAATCAGTTCATTTTGGCAGCCCTATATGTTAATAATACGTCCGCATATCATAACGTTGGCGGAATATTCAGAAAATCCATTTTCCGAGATCAGACCCAAGGAAATATTTTGCGCAATCTGCCAATAAGAATTTTATATCGCACCTTTTGACACCTGAACCCTATACCTCATCTTTCAGGTGATAGCAGATTTTTCCGGAAAAATTTCATCTTCCCCTTCCATCAGCGACACAAGCCTTCCATTCAACGAACTGTGACCTTCCGGGCTTTCCCGTTCTATATAAAAAACCTGATACAAATTTATTATAATGCAGGCAAAACCAATACCATCATTTTTTACATGCCAATCCCTCATTTTCTCATTATTTCATTCAAACTACCGCTTGCGCCATAGGAAAAGTGAATAATCTGACTTTCGGCATATTCATTCATAAGTTTCAGATACTCTTCCTCTGTAGACACTGTTTCTTCTTCGCCTTTTACACTTGTATATGAAGCATTTCCTGCCTCGTCAAAATTTTCATAAATACCGCATTCAAGATGCAGCAGCCCGTCTTTATCGGAAACAGCATATTTTTCTACACTGTGATTAGAGGCCGTATAGATTGCACTTTCTGAAAAGGTAAGGGGGTATGCCGTTCCTCCGCCCGCGATACTGCCCTGATTTTCTGCCCCTCCGGAGGAATAATAGTACACATCGCATTCAATGGAAGCCTGTTTTTCTGTTCCGGTATCATAAACCAAATCGGACGTCACCAAAACATGATGATCCGTATTCATGACCAAAAAAGCATACGCCTCCTCATCCTCTAAACCAGCTATAATATTCCCATAGGCTTCAGCATTATCAACAGGTTTCCTTCCACATCCCATAAAACATATGCTCAGGGAAATAATTCCAACGATTATCAGTCTTTTCTTACTGCTCATTTTTCTTCTCCTTCCATTTTTCATGAACAAAATTTGCACATAAAACTATGCCGATTACAATCAAAACGATAGCAGGTGATACCATTTTCCAATAATTAAGAGGCATATTGTCATACTCGCCTACGGCAATATAGCGGTATAGCATATACTCCATGCTGGTTGTCGTGTGGAACAGGGCTCCAATAAAAATTGCAACGAGTCCGCCAATCATAAGAAAGAACAGTCCGCTTACAAGCATAATCGTCATACGCTGTGAACGTCTGTTTATTTTTACAATGTCCTGTAAAGAAATCCTCTCTTCTCTGTCCACTGACTTTCGCTCTCCCTTCATAAAATCATCTAAAGAAATTTGAAAAAGTTCACATAAGATGACTGCATTTTCCAAGTCCGGTAACGATGCTCCATTTTCCCATTTTGAAATGGTCTGTCTTGATACCTTCATTTTTTCTGCAAGCTCTTCCTGGGTCATTCCTGACATTTTTCTAATCTGGTGTATTTTTTCTCCGGTATTCATGCTCCATTTACCCCCTTGTTTCAAATACTAATAAAAATGCTGTTTTTTTCTATCAACTTTCCTTTACATTCCCGCTAAATTCCTTTACATACCAGATTTTTGTATTGAAAGCTGTGGCTGGCTCCGGTACCATAAGCCTCAATTAGTCGCAGCCGGCAAAAGACATTCGAAAGATCCTGATTTCAATATATGGAAATTCCTGCCATAATATCTTCTAAATCAATGCCCGGCATCAATTCTCAGCAGTTTTTCTATGGTCGCACGAGTTTGATTGCGAAAATCGATAAAATCATATGATTCGATTATGACCTGATTTTGATACGATCAGCCCGATAGGTGACACTAAAAAAATGCAACAAATTTTATGTATTATTCGTTGCATTTACATGTTCAGTAGATAAATCCTGTCGTGCATCGGATACATGCTGTTTTCTTCATCTCCCGGCAAGCAGCAGCCCAGGAAAACCCCGGACGGCTTCTACACAGTGGGCGAGTCCTGGGACATACGCCTGCGGGAATATTCAGGCGATGTCTTACAGCCGGTTTATCTGCATCGGCGTAGAGCCTTCTATCACCGAAAATCCCAGTTTTTCATAAAAAGGGATTGTACCCTTCTGCTCACAGCTTAATACAATATATAAATAATCCCGATACTGCTCCTTGACAGCCTCCATCAGCCGCGCGCCGATTCCTTTGCCCTGATAGAGCGGGTTTACGAGAAGGTAATGTACATATGCCGTCACGCCGCCGTCGTCTAACACCTCCACCAGTCCGGCCAGCCTGTCATCACACCACGCGCTCATGACCATTCCTGCCTTTTCAAAGGATTGCAGCAGCCTGTCCGCATATTTCCCTGACTTCCATCCTACCGACTCATACAGTTCTCTCAGCTCATCCGCTTCCATGCGTTTTCCGATACAGTAAATGACCGCATCCGCGCCGAGTTCGCGCCCCATGCAGAGCGACTCATCCATATCTTTATAGGCGCCGTAGTTCTCGATCTTTTCAAAGCCGTATCTCTGATACAGACATACGGATGCCTCCAGGAATGCCCCGGTCTCCAGAATCAGGCGTTGAAAACCCAGTTCCTTTGCCCGGTCGATCAGGCTTTCCAGAATGAGTCCGCCGATATTTTTTCCCCGGTATTTTTCCCGTACGAAGACTCTTTTTATTTCCGCTTCTTCTTCGGAATATCTGCGCAGCGCCCCACAGCCGACCGGTTCCCCCTGATCGAATGCCGCTGCCACAAAATCCATCGTGTCCGTATGATTAAACTTTTTATATTTCTCCCGTTTCTCTTCCCCGCCTATTGCCACATTCAGAAAACTGTCCAGTTCCTGACAAAGCATCAGGAAATCCCCGCTATCATGGCTAACCTCTCTTATCTCGATCCGCATCCTGTCCTCCCTCATTTTGTTATCCTTCCTTCTTTTATTTTTCATTCCTGTATCTTCCATTCCTGTATCTTCCATTCCGCCCTTTTCTATTCCGTTATCCTTCCTTTCGTCATTATGTTCGGAAGAACCTTCGGTTCTTCCACACTGTGTCGGAATTTCAGGGTTGAGGTGTCAAAAGGTGCGCTATAAAATTTTTATTGGCAGATTGCACAAAATATTCCCTTGCGT
>CALDLG010000223.1 GCA_937910785.1 uncultured Lachnospiraceae bacterium
TGGGACGGAGACGTGCTGGCGAAGATACCGGTGTGTAATTCCAATGTCTGGGAGGAATTCGGTGCACCGATAGCGATTCCGGACGGAAAGCAGGCGGTTTATCTGACCTATCGCGGCAGCGATAAGGCGAGTCTGCTGTCCTTTATTCTGAAAACATGAGAAAGGAACGGAGAAGAAATGACAGGAGCATATAAAACAGGGGAATACAGAAATGTGTTTGTGGAGGCCGGTTATCGTCCGGAGGAAGTCGAAACAAGACTGGAAGAAATTTTTCAGACGATGTTTTACGGGAAAGATGATGAGCGAATCTATCATCCGGTCGGAGCGGACATGGGATATCTGACGGATACCGGAAACCATGACGTACGGACGGAGGGAATGTCCTATGGCATGATGATGTGTGTACAGCTTGACAGAAAAGAGGAGTTTGACCGTATCTGGAAGTGGACGAAAACATATATGTATCTGGATGGCGGAGCAAATAAGGGATATTTTGCATGGTCCTGTCAGACGGACGGAAAAAAGAATGCTTATGGTCCCGCGCCGGATGGCGAGGAATATTTTGCGATGGCGCTCTTCTTTGCTTCCCATCGCTGGGGCGACGGGGAAGGAATTTTTGACTATGGAAAAGAGGCCCGTGCCATTCTGCGCGCGTGCATTCATCAGGGGGAGGATGGAAACGGCGGTTATCCGATGTGGGAGCCTTCCAATAAGCTGATCAGATTCATTCCGAACTGTGACTGGAGCGACCCATCCTATCATCTGCCGCATTTTTATGAGCTGTTTGCGCTTTGGGCGGATGAAGAGGATACCGCGTTCTGGAAGGAGGCGGCCAAAGCGAGCCGGGAATATCTGAAAAAAGCGTGTCATCCGGAAACGGGACTGGCGGCGGAATATGCGGAGTATGACGGAACACCTCATAACCGGGATTATGAGCGCTTCGGAGGCCGGCATGACTGGTTTTACAGCGACGCATACCGGGTGGCGGCTAATCTGGGACTGGATTATGCATGGTTTGCGGCGGATGCGTGGGAGAAGGAATGTGCGGATAAGATTCAGCGTTTCTTCGCGCCGCAGATGAAAGAAGCGGATTACAGGATCTATGAGATCGACGGAACGCCTCTGCCGGAAAAGGCGCTGCACCCGGTTGCGATCATAGCGACGAATGCGCAGGCTTCTCTTGCGGCGGACGGGGAATATGCGGCCGCATGGGTCAGACAGCTCTGGGAGACACCGCTTAGGGAAGGGGACCGCAGATATTATGATAATTGTCTGTATTTGTTTGCATTTCTGGCCCTGAGCGGAAACTACAGAGTGTATTGAACAGGAAAAAGGTGAGCAGAGAAAACGAGAGAGGGTATTGACAGTGCCCTCTCTTTTTGTTAGCATATTATTAAAACTGTTTTAAAAATATATTTAATAATGGGAAGGAGAAAAGTATGGCACGCACAAATCTGGTTCGAAGAATTAACGAAAGAAGCGTTATAGATTGTATGCGGGACGGAAAGGAGCATACGAAGCAGGAGCTTGCCGGGATGACGGGGCTGAGCTTTCCCACCGTTGGAAAGCTTGTGGAGGATCTGGCTGCGGAGGGAATGCTTCTCCGGCTCGGAACGGCGCAGGAGAGTCCGGGGGGACGAAAGGCGGAGGTCTATCGGCTGAATCCGGATTTTTGCCATATTCTGTTGCTGTATTTGCAGGGAAATCAGGTGTTTTACCGGATCTGTAACGCGTTGGGCGAGGTAAAATCCGAAGGATGCCGACAGGGCGGCGGGAGGCAGTCACATTTGCTGTCTTTTACCGGCATGGACCGAATTTTGCTGGAGTGCGCAAAGGAAGCGGCTGCGACGGATGGAAAAATCGGTGCGGTATCTGTGGGGATTCCGGGAAGTGTGCATAACGGAAGGATCTGCTGCATCGACGGTTATCCGGGACTGGCGGAACGGGATCTTGAGAAGGAACTGGCGGATACTCTGAAAGGGCCTGCCGCGGTCAATAACAATATGAGCCTGATCGCGGCAGGAATGGCGGAAAAACTGCATCAGGGGAGAGAGGGAACGCTCGTCTGTCTCCATCTGGCGGATACCGGTCCGGGCATGGGAGCGGTCGTGAATGGCAGACCGCTGCAGGGATTTTCCGGCTTTCAGGGAGAAGTCGGGTTCATGCCCCTCTTTGGAGACAGGACGATACAGGAGATCGCCATGGACGGTTTTGTGAAAGAACGACCGGGGGAATGTCTCGGAAAGGCGGCGGCCTGTATCTGTACGGTGTTAAATCCGGAGCGGATGATCTGTTATCTGGAGCAGGGAGAACCCGAACTTCGGCAGGAAATGGTCCGCGTCTGTGAGCGGTTTCTGCCTGCCTGGGCAAAGCCTCAGTTCGTCTTCGACAGAGATTATGTCGAGGATTATTTTCATGGACTGGCGGTAACGGGTATGGAATTGATTTATGGGCGGTCAGGGGGCAAAGAAACATGGGAATGAAAGGAGACGGGAAAACACTGGACATGACGGACGGAAGACCCGCCGCACTGCTGCTGCGGTTTTCCATACCGCTTATTCTGGGAAATCTTTTTCAGCAGCTCTATACCTTTGTGGATACGCTGATCGTGGGACAGAAGCTTGGCGTTTCGGCGCTGGCCGCGCTGGGAGCGACGGAGTGGCTCAGCTTTATGATGTTCGGTTTTATTCAGGGGCTGACGCAGGGTTTTTCCATTGGGATATCGAAAAGCTTCGGAGAGGGAAAAGAGAATCCGGTGCAGCAGGGTATTTTTCAGGCGATCTGCTTATCCGCGGGGGCGGCGCTTATCGTTACGGCTGTCGGAACAGCGGCGATTCGGCCGCTTCTTTATTTGCTTCGGACGCCGGAGGAATTATTCGGCATGGCTTCTTCCTATCTGGGAATTCTGTATCTGGGGATTCCCATTTCTTTTGCCGGTAATATGCTGGCGGCCATTCTGCGTGCGCTTGGAAACAGCCGGGCGCCTTTGTATGCCATGGTTACGGCTTCCGTTGCCAATATTTTTCTGGATATGCTCTTCGTCATGGGACTTGGGACGGGAATCCGGGGAGCGGCTTACGGAACGCTGCTTTCCCAGATCGGTTCCGTCCTTTGCTGCGGGTATGCGTTGAGGAAAATTGAAGGGGCGAGGGTGGCGCCGGGAAATAGAAAGCTCAACGGAAGAATGATGGCAGAGCAGATCAGGATGGGAATTCCGATGGGATTTCAGAATATCATTACGGCCGTAGGAGGGCTGGCGGTGCAGTCTGTCGTAAACGGTTTCGGTATCCTGTTTCTTGCCGGTTACACGGCGGCCAATAAGCTGTATGGGTTATTGGAAACGGCCGCGTCCTCCTACGGGTATGCGATTTCCACCTATACGGCGCAGAATGCCGGAGCGGGAAGAAAGGACCGGATCCGCGCCGGAATCCTGACGGCGCTGGCGCTTGGAATGGTGACGGCTTATCTGATGTCCCTTGTGATGGTATTTGGAGGAAAGCCGATTCTGGGACTCTTTCTTGCCAAAGGACAGGTGCGGGCCGATACTGCAATCGGAATCGGGTATCGGTTTCTCTGCATTCTGGCGGCCTTTTTCCCGCTGTTATATGCGGTTTACATTTTGCGTGCCTGCATACAGGGGATGGGCAATTCCACGCTGCCCATGCTGTCCGGTCTGGTACAGGTCATCATGCGCGTTGCGTGTGCGACGGCATTTACGGGGATAATCGGGAATACGGGCGTATTCTGGGGGGAAATTATGGCATGGCTTGGAGCGGACGTTTTTCTGGCAGCGGCGTTTGTTTACCGGTATGGCAGACGATATTGAGACGGAGAGCGTTTGCGTGCGGACCCGCATAAAAATAATTTGGTCAAAAAATAATGATCATTTATCTCCTGAAATGCGCTAAAATACGGCAAATGATCAAAAAATAATGACCATTTTCATTAAAATAACCAAAAATTGGGATTGACATGCAAAAATATATGTGATTATATATAATTATAAAGGCGATAAACAAGTCGGAAAATAAAACGGTCAAAAAAATATGATTGAGAGGTAAGTCTGATGGCAGAGCACAAAAAATGGAAACGGAGAGAATCGATACTGAACTTTTTAAAAGAGCGTAAAGAGGTCAGCGTGGAAGAGCTGATTCAGCATTTCGGCCTTTCGCCCTCTACGATTCGCAGAGATTTATATGTGATGGAAAAAGAGGAGATGGTCATCCGGACCTTCGGCAGCGTTCAGATCAATAAGGATTTTACGATGCTGATTCCGCATTTTGAGGAACGCTTCGCGACCAATGCGAAAGAGAAGAAAGAGATTGCCGCGCGGATCTGTCAGGACATTCCCGACGGAGCATCCGTTGCACTGGACAGCAGCACTACCTGCTATTATATCGCCCAGGAACTGAAAAACCGAAGCGGCATGCAGTTTGCGACCAATTCTCTGAAAATTGCCACGTGTTTAAGCAGCAGTGAAAAAAATAACGTTATGATAGCCGGCGGAAATTACCGCCCCCGAAACTTTGACTGCCTGGGCTCTCCGGCGATTTCCTTTTTCGGAAGCATGCGTTTTGACTATGTGATTTATTCGCCCGACCTGATTGTGCCGGGGAAAGGCATTTATCATATCAGCGGACAGCTGACGGATATTATCATTGCCATGAAAAATGCTTCCGACCATATTCTGCTCGCGGCAGACCATTCCAAGTTTGAACAGAAAGCAAACTTCAAGTCGGCCGGATTTGACGAACTGGATACGATTTATCTTGGCCAGGATACATCAGCGGAGAATGTTTCACTTCTGAAGGCCTGCGGAACGAACATCGTTCTCTGCTGAAAACAGTAAAAATGGAAAAAGGAGGGATGCCCGCATAAATCAGAAGGATCTGGCAAGACCATGTTTTAAAGGAAACTGTAAATACAATACAAGAAAGGAATAAAACATATGAAAGGTAAAAAGATAATCGCTGTTTTGTTATGCGCAGTTCTGCTGACAGCCTGTGGCGGGCAGAACAACGCGGGAAATACCAATACTTCCGGTGACAATGCGGTATCTTCGGACACGTCCAAAGAAGCATCCGATGAAACGGCGCAGGAAACGCAGGAGGAAAGCGGACTTCGCGTGGCACTGGTAGTCAATCAGCGTTTCGGGGACCAGAGTTCCGTGGATATTATTGCATCCGGCGTTGACAAAGCCGCGCAGGAGTTCGGGCTGGAGGTGAAAAAGCTGGAATCCACTTCTACGGCGGCGCATGAAGACGACATCCGTTCTCTGGCAAGAGAAGGTTATGACCTGATCATTACCACGTTCCCGCAGATGAGCGAAGCAACGCTTGCCGTTGCCAAAGAATATCCGGACATTAAATTTGCGGCAATTTATCAATATATCAATGCCGAAGAGACAGAAGCCTCCAATGTCTGGAGTTCCGAATACCATGGTGAAGAGTATTTTTATGTTATGGGAGCTCTTGGAGCCTATGTAAGCCAGACGGGGCATATCGGTTATGTGAATGCGGCGGAAAGCCCTTCTGCCAATGCATCCATCAATGCACTTATGCTGGGCGCGCTGTCCGTGAATCCTGATATTGATGTTTCATTTACTTATGTCGGCAGTTTTGAGGACCCGGCGGCCGGCAAGGAAGTCGCTCTTTCCATGGCGGACGGTGGTGTGGATTATATCGTCGGTGATGCCGCTAAGACCTCTATCGGCTGTATCGAAGGCGCCAAGGAGGCAGGGATTGCGATCTCGACGGATACCAATTTCGATTATGCCTATGAACTGTATCCCGATGGCTACTTTGCTTCGACCGGACTCGGCTTCGATGAAAATGCCTATATGGCATGCAGGATGTTAGCGGAAGATAATTTTACGGGCGGCATCATGTCTCCCCTTGGTTTAAAGGAGGGAATCTATTATATCGGTTATGACGCGCTGGAGAAATTTTCTTCTAACGGCAGCGAATGGGGAAATATCTTCAGGGACAAGGATGCCATAGCCTTCGTAAAGGATCTTGAGGCGAAGATCGTATCCGGTGAAATTACAGTGCCGAACGACACATCCTATCCGGATTTTGACAGCCTGAAAAGCGGGCAGTAATGATTGCGCATAAGACAGTGGAAACTTATAAAACGAAACAGACGAAAAGGATACTGAAAGATGATGAATGAAGGAGTAAAATCGAATATCAAAGCGACAAAACCTGAAACAGAAAGTGGAAAAACATATCATATCCGGGTGGGGAACGGAGACGTTCCGGGCATCATGCTACTGCCCGGTTCTCCCGAACGCGCCATGGTCATATCGAAAAACTGGGAAGACAGCAGGGAACTGGCATTTTACAGAGAATTCCGTACCATGGTCGGCAATTACAAAGGAACCCCCATCGGATGTACTTCCACCGGTTGTGGTCCGGTGGGCGCGGAGATCGCAATCCATGAGCTGAATGCGTCGGGCGTTCATACGGCGATCCGGGTAGGCAGTACGGGCAGCATCTCTCCCCGGTTCGATCTGGGAGATATCGTGATTCCCGTTGCGGCGATTCGCGCGGATGGAACGTCGGACTGCTATGTGGACCGCGGTTTTCCGGCAGTGGCGAATGTGGATGTAGTGAATGCGCTGGCGCAGGCATGCGAAAATCTTGGCTATAAATATGGATATGGACTGATGTACTGCCCCGCATCATTTTATCTTGGGCAGGGAAGAAAGATCAGAGAAGACGGGTACTGGCCTTCTTTTGCGCCGAACATTATTCCCGATCTGCAGAGCGCGGGCGTAACCAACATCGATACCGATACGTCGGGACAGTATATTGTGGGTCAGCTCCACGGTATGAGGATGGGAGCGGTCATGTCGATTATCTCAAACCGCATTCGCGATACGTGGGGAGACAACGGAGGAGAAGAAAAAGTAAGCAGAGTTGCCTGTGAAGCGGTTCGTATTCTGGCGGAACAGGATAAGAAGGAAAATCCGCTGCGCCTGTAGAAGATGATTGTGTGATATGCCGGGCGTTTGACATTTCTCAGCATGGTAAGCTGATGATCTGCAGATAATGCCCGGCAGTTCTTTATTTTCCTGCGGATAAGGAGGGAAAGGCGATTTCGGCGATTGATTTGGGAGCCTGCCAAAGCAGGCAGATGGGGGTAAAAATGGATACGGTTTTGAAAATGACGTCAATTACCAAGCAGTTTGAGGGTGTTTTGGCTAATAATAAAGTAAATCTGACAGTCGGCCGTGGGGAGATTCATGGATTGATCGGGGAAAACGGCGCCGGGAAATCGACGCTGATGAATATCTTATACGGCCTGGTGCAGAAAGACTCCGGTGAGATCTGGCTGGATGGCAGAAACGTCGAGATTCCTGATCCACAGACAGCCATCCGTTACGGGATCGGTATGGTACATCAGCACTTTATGCTGGTACCCGGTTTCTCGGTGCTGCAGAATATCATTCTGGGCAGTGAACCGGGACGGGCGGGGTTTATTGATTATGGCGAAGCGAGAAAAAAAGTTCTGGAAATTATGGAAAATTATGCTTTGAACCTTGATCCGGACCGGAAGGTAATGCACTTATCCGTAGGACAGATGCAGGTCGCGGAAATTCTGAAACTGCTTTACCGCGGCGCGAAGATCATCATTTTGGACGAACCTACGGCAGTTCTTGCCCCGGCGGAGATACAGGATCTGTTCAAGATTTTAAAACGTCTTGCCGGGCAGGGATGTTCCGTTATCTTTATTACTCATAAGCTGCGGGAGGTCATTCAGATTACGACGAATATTACGATCATGCGCAAGGGTGTGGTGACGGGATATGTCAAAACCGCGGAAACGAACGCAGACGAGCTTTCTACGATGATGATCGGGCGGAAAATGAAAGAACAGCTTGAGCGGATCACGATTTCCAATCCACGGACGATCTTTGAGGCAAAGAATATAAGCGTATGCGATTCGCGCGGATTCACGGCCGTAAAGGAAATTTCTTTCGATGTAAGGGAAGGAGAGATTCTCGGTGTAGCCGGCATTGAAGGGAACGGGCAGGACGAATTGACGGAAGCGCTGGTCGGATTACAGAGAACGGAAAGCGGAAGTCTTAAATTAAATGGGCGTGAAATAAACCGAATGTCGATTCGAAAGCGGCGGGAGCATGGCCTGTCCCATATACCGGCAGACCGGCTGAAACGGGGCGTGGTCGCAGGCTGTTCCATCTGGGAAAACCTGATGACAACCCAGTATTATAAACCAGCATTTTCCGGAATGGGTGTCATGAAATTACGAAAATGCGGTGAACAGGCGCGAGAGCTGATCGATCAGTACGCCATTAAGGTACCGGATGAAACTTATGCGGTTTCCACGTTGTCGGGCGGTAATATGCAGAAAGTCGTAATCGCCAGAGAACTGAATGTTTCACCGCATTTCCTGATTGCGGCACAACCGACCAGGGGAGTGGATATCGGCGCGATTTCTTTTATTTATGACAGACTGATCGAAATGCGCAACAGCGGCCGGGCGATTCTTCTGATCTCATCGGAACTGGATGAGATATTAAAGTTATCTGACCGTATCATCGTGATATATGAAGGAGAAATTGTCGGGGAATTTAAAAATGACGGAAATTTGTCCGAAATCGAGCTCGGACTGTACATGACGGGTTCGAAACGCAGGGAGGTGAAGAAAAATGCGGAATAGAGGAATCATGCTCAGACAGAATGTAAAAACACTTTTCAGACAGCTCCTCATTATCGCCGTTTCTTTGTTTGTGGTGTCTGTCATTGTTGCGATTGCGGGATTTTCTCCAAAAACAATGCTTTCCGGCTTACTGCATGGTGTCACAGGCGATCTGGGAGGCGCCGTCAGATGGAGTATTCCTTTGATATTCACGGGCCTTGCGGCAAGTGTGGCTTTTAAGGCGGAAGTTTTTAATCTGGGAATCGACGGGCAGCTTAATATGGGCGCGCTGGCCGGTACATGGGTCGCACTGAGTCTTTCCGGGCGCGTGTCACGAGGCACCGGGGTACTTGCCATTATTGCGGCAGGATGTGTGGCGGGGATGCTGTTTGCCCTGATTCCGACACTTTTGTATGTTCGATTTAAGGCGGATCTTGTCGTAACGACCCTGCTGCTTAATTTTGTTGCGGAGCTTTTGACGGATTACGCGATCCTTGGGCCTCTGCGGCCTGAAGGAATGGCATCTCAGGCGGCGTCCACACCCAAATTTGCGGAAAGCTTCTGGTTGAATAAACTGGATTATCTGCCTGGTTCCAATGCGCATACGGGACTTTACATTGCGATCGCCGCTGCCGTCATAATCTGGTTTGTACTCAGGAAAACCACTGCCGGATATGAGATCAGGCTGGTGGGAGCCAATCCTCATACGGCGGAGGAAAGCGGAATTAACGTGAAACTTGTCATTATTAAGGCCATGCTGCTCAGCGGTCTGCTTGCGGGATTGGCCGGCGCGGTGGAAATGACCGGTGTGCTGCACCAGTTCCCCAAACGATTTAACGATGGTCTGGGGTTTGACGGAATTGTGGTAGCGGTTCTGGCAAATAACAACCCTCTTGGCGTGCTGCTGTCCGGTTCCTTTTTCGGCGCCCTGAAAAACGGGGCGGCCAATCTGCAGCGGCTGACGAATATCCCACGCCCTATGGTGGAGATCATTCAGGCCACGATTATACTGGCGGTTACCGTGAAATTTTCTTTCAAAATGCGCCGCCTGGGAAGGTGGATTCCCCAAAAGGGAGCTGCCGGAAAGGAGAGTGAATCATGAATGAAATTTTTAATATCAATATTCTTTCCTCCATGCTTCGTATTTCTACTCCTGTAACGCTTGCCGCTATGGGCGGCCTGCTCTGTCAGAAGGCGGGCGTGTTTAACATTGCCTTAGACGGCATGATGCTGATAGGCGCCTTCTTCGGAATTGTGGGCGTTCACTTTTCCGGCGGAAATATCATGGCCGGATATTTGCTGGCAATGGCATGTGCCATGCTGGTGAGTATGTTGTACGGACTCGTGGGGATCAAACTGAAAGCGAATCTTGTTTATACGGGTCTGGCCATCAATATGCTCTCCCTTGGACTGACTTCGTTTATCCTGAATGCCTTTTTTGATATGGCAGGATCACTCCGTCCTGCCGCCATTCATACCATACCTAAGCTGGTGATTCCGGTAATAAGGGATATTCCTGTTTTGGCACAGCTGTTCAGCGGGCAGGATATGATGGTTTATGCCGCTTTCATACTGGTATTTGTTATGTGGATTGTCATATCCAAAACACGATTCGGACTGGCGGTTGCCAGTGTGGGAGAGCATCCGGATGCCGCCAGAACAAGCGGTATTCATCCGGACCGGATTCAGATGATCACGATTCTGATATCCGGCGCGCTGTGTGGTCTGGCCGGTGCACACCTGTCCTGCGATATTGTTTCGGAATTCAGTGAAAATATGGTGCAGGGGCGTGGCTTTACCGCCTTTACGGTAGTGGCCTTCGGAAATGCCAATCCGTTCTTAACATTTCTGGCCTCGTTACTGTTTGGCATCACATCGGCGCTGGGAACAAGGATTGACATCGCCGCGATCGGGATTCCATCCTCCCTGATCAATACGTTTCCTTATCTCATGTGTATTGCAGCGCTCGTCTTTAGCGCTTCTGTTTCCAAACGGCGTTCCAGGCAGCTGTTTGCGCAGAAGGATCAGATTCGCGCTGTGGTCTTTGATATGGACGGAGTGCTCTGTAAATCGGAAAAAACCTTTATTGCCGCCATACGACAGGCTCTTCTGGAATACGGTGTGGATGCGGAGGAAGAGGAATTCCGCGCCATGTCCGGTGCCAGCGACGATCTGTTTATCGGTGCGGTGGCCGAAAAACACGGGGTGTCTTATCAGAGTGCGATGAAAGAGCGGGCCTATACTATTTACGAAAAAACAGCGGAAGGGAATGTGGAATCCTTTCAGGGAATGGAACGCGTCATAGGCAGGCTGCGGGAGAAAGGACTGAAAACCGCCGTGGCAAGCAGTGCGGACCGCCGAAAGGTATCTATTTCCCTCAAAGCGGTCGGTCTTGGAGAAGAATTGTTTGACGCCATTATCAGCGCCGATCAGGTCAGCGAGGCCAAACCGGCTCCCGACTTATTTATTAAGGCGGCGGAGGTCTTAAATGTTACGCCGGAATGCTGCGTTGCGCTGGACGATTCGCCGCTCGGCATCCATGGAGCGAAAGAGGCCGGCATGAAAACGATAGCGGTGCTTACGGACAGGCAGAAAGAAGAATTTCAGGAGGAAAAGCCGACCTGTTACTGTCCGGTTCCGACGGAGTGTTACCGGTGGATCATGAAAAACCGGGCATAAAAAGAGAAAAGTATTCTATCAGACAGAAAGCAGGATATCAGCAGAGCGCGGTATCCTGTTTTTTGGCTTCTTATGTTACAAATATGGCAGCTTATGTCCGGGGCCCTTGCAGGGCGGACAGATGTATGTTAAGGTCTGAAAAGAAGAGAGGGGTGTCTGTCCGGTGAAAATAGAAATTCATGTAGATGAAAAGATAGAGGATACGCATATTGCCGTTTCATGCAGGAAGCTTACGCCGGAAATTGATAAGCTGCTTGCGATGCTCCGTATTCTGGAGAAAAAACTGACGGTAAGCAAAAATGATGAGATTTGTTTTCTGGATGTCTCCAAGGTGGTCTATATTGAATCCGTAGAAAGAAAAACGTTCATTTATACGGAAGATGAGTTGTACGAGTCAGATTTTAAGCTTTATGAGCTGGAGCAGCAGCTGGAGGCATACGGTTTTTTCAGAGCCAGCAAATCCTGTCTGATACAGCTCCGGTATGTGAAGTCCCTGAAAGCGGATATTAACCGAAGGATAAAGGTGACATTGACAAGCGGGGAGGCGCTTATCGTCTCAAGACAATATGCGGAAGATTTGAAAAAGCGCCTCGGAATAAAATAACGGGCAGCGGACGGGAACGAAAAGGCGTTTGATGTCTGTAAAAAGGATGGCGGAAAGGAGGGAATGACAGTGATGGATGAAAGAAAGACGCCGCTTAACTATTTGAAGGAGGTTTTTACGGTATTTGGAATCAGCATATTGATTCTGAATGCGTTATGCCTGCTTTTCGGTGAGGAGGTCGAAGGATATTCCACAATGTTTGCGCTCGGAAAAGATGGGCTCACCTGTGCAACGATGCTGCAATATTTTCTGGTATCGGTCTGTACGGTATTTTTACGTTTTCTGTTCTTTACGGATACGGTGATCCGGAAAATGTCCGTTATTGCGAGAACCGTCTGCATGATAACGGTAGAGATCGGCGTTATCGCTCTGTTTATTCTTGTATGCGGCTGGTTTCCCGCGGATGCGTGGCTGCCCTGGGTGATGTTCTTTATCAGTTTTGGTATTTGCTTTGTGGTTGGGATGATCTGCACCATGATAAATGAGCGTATGGAGAACCGGAAAATGCAGGAAGCTCTGGAACGGGCGAAGAAGCGCTCTTCCGCACAGGAATGAGATTTTGCAGGCCGGGGAAGAGCGCAAAGTTTGCAGGCCGGGGAAGGACACGAAGTTCCAAGGCCGATGAAAGGGCACAAAGTCTGCAGGTTGAGGAAAGGGTATGGAGGTTCGTATGCAGGAAAAGATTCTATTGGAAGATATCATACAAAGGTTTGGAAAAAAAGAGGCGTTAAAGGGCATTACATTACATGTGAAATCCGGGGAAATCTTCGGTCTGCTCGGTCCTTCCGGCGCCGGGAAAACGACGATTATTAAAATCATGACAGGACAGCTGAGACCGGATCAGGGAAGTGCGTTGATTGATGGAATGGCGGCGGATCGGATGACAGGAACGGTGTATCGGCGGATCGGCATGATGATGGACACTCCCGGCCTTTATGCGAGATTGAGCTGTTATGATAATCTGAAGCTGTTCGCCAGACTTTATGAAATACCGGAAAGCAGAATCCGGGAGGTTCTGCAGAAGGTCGGCCTGACAGAAGCGGCCGGACGGCCGGTGGATAAATTATCCAAGGGCATGAAAGGCCGGCTTGCGCTGGCGAGGGCCGTTATGAATGAGCCGGATATCCTTTTTCTGGATGAACCGACGAGTGGTCTTGACCCGGCGACGACAGGGCAGATTCACGAACTGATTCTGGAAGAACAGGCGAAGGGAACGACGGTATTTCTGACGACGCACAACATGGCCGAGGCGGAAAAGCTGTGCGGACATATCGCTCTTTTATGTGAAGGAAGCATTGTGGAAGAGGGAGGGCCGCAGGAAATATGCCGCAGGTACAATCACAGGAAACGGATTCGGATACGTCTGTATGACGGCAGGAACCTGGAAATCGGATGCGGGAAAGAGACGGAATGCGATGAGAAGACGGCGGAAGTGATTAAGGAATATCTGAAACAGGGTATGGTTGAGACAATTCATTCTACGGAGCCGAATCTGGAGACGGTTTTTCTGGAGCTGACGGGCCGGAAGTTAGATTGAAGAGATTTTCCGGGGCATCTGTCAAACGCTGTCAGCGTTTGACAAAAGTCTGCGGGCCGGGGGAAGGGCGTAAAATCTGCGGGCCGATGATAGGGTGCGGGGGCCGTATGTTAAAGAAAGGGCATGGGGTTGATATGAAGAAGATAAAAGCAGTTTTTTTAAAACAGGCAAAGGATACCATGAAAAACAAAACAATTTTGATACAGTTCGTGATGTTTCCGATGCTGGCGGTGGTGATGGAAAAGTTCGTGTCGATCGAAGGGATGGAGGAACATTTTTTCGTCAGGATGTTTTCCGCAATGTATATTGGAATGGCGCCGTTAATCAGTATGTCGGCAGTGCTTTCGGAGGAAAAGGAAGTGTGTACGCTGAAAATGCTTCTGATGTCCGATGTAAAGCCCATAGAATATCTACTCGGAACGGGAAGCTGCATCTGGGCCGCCTGCATGACAGGAGCCTGCGTGTTCGGCGTTGTCGGGGAATATGAGGGAAAAGAATTTCTTTCTTTTCTGCTGATCATGGCCGTCGGTACGGCGGCTTCTCTGTTGATCGGGGCGGCGATCGGCACATGGAGCAGGAATCAGATGATGGCAGCCTCGCTCGGCGTTCCGGCGATGCTCTTCTTTTCTATGCTGCCGATGCTGTCCATGTTCAATGAAAAGATCGGACGAATTGCGCAGTTTACCTATTCGGAACAGATTCGCCTTTTGATAAACGGCTTAGGACAGCAGACGGCAGGATTTGAGAGCGTGATGATTCTGATTCTTAATATTTTCGCAGCGTTTGGATGCTTTGCGCTGGCTTATCGGAGATGCGGACTTGCATAGGCCAGGGAAGCTTTACTCTTCCCGGTGCGGCATGCTGTTCTCCGCTTCCTCGCTCCGGTTTTTCCATATGCCGGAAAACCAGATCAAAAGCCAGAGCAGAATCGGCAGGCCGATTGTGGAAAGCAGACAGGCGGCAAACAGCTTGCCGGCTCCCGGAAAATCCAGGCAGGCGGCAATCAGAGTCATGACATATAATGAAATTAATAATACGACACAGAAAAGAGCGGCAATTTGTTTTGGCGTTCTTTTTCTGTCTTTTTTATCTTTTTTGTCGGACATATTTTTCATGAAAAGTACCCTTCCGTATCTGAGATATTTCTATTATAGAGCGGGCTTCTTTTTATTGCAAGCGGGGGTTGTATAATCTGGTGGAGTCAGTATAATTAGAGGTTGTTACAAAGGTAGATGAATTATTAGAAAAGAGGACAAAAATGATATGGATATATTAGTTATATGTAAAGAAGTCCGCTGATGGGCATGTGGGAAAAAGAAAGGGGCAGGATTATGAGTAAGATATTATTATTGGAAGATGATTTAAGCCTGATTAACGGG
>CALDLG010000224.1 GCA_937910785.1 uncultured Lachnospiraceae bacterium
TATGGGATATGTTTTTGAAGTAGGGCCGGAGTGTGAATTCTTCCTGTTTAATACGGATGAAAACGGCATGCCGACGACCATCACCCATGAGCAGGCGGGATATTTCGATCTGGGGCCGGTGGATTTCGGTGAAAACGCAAGGCGTGATATGGTGCTTACGCTGGAAGATATGGGATTTGTCATCGAGGCTTCCCATCATGAGGTGGCGCCGGCGCAGCATGAGATTGATTTTCGGTACGACGAGGCACTGACGACGGCGGACAACATCATGACCTTTAAGCTGGCGGTCAAAACGATTGCGAAACGTCATGGTCTGCATGCGACTTTTATGCCTAAGCCCAGATACGGCGTCAACGGCTCCGGCATGCATATCAATATGTCTCTGTCGAAGGACGGCCGGAATATTTTCGCGGATGAAACGGACCGGTTCGGATTGAGCAGAGAAGCTTATTATTTTATCGGCGGAATCATGAAGCATATGAAGGGGATGACGGCGGTCACCAATCCGCTTGTCAATTCCTATAAAAGACTTGTGCCCGGCTTTGAGGCTCCGGTTTATATCGCCTGGAGCGCGACCAACAGAAGTCCGCTGATTCGGATTCCTGCGGTCCATGGCGTTGGAACGAGGATCGAACTGCGCTGTCCGGACCCGTCCGCCAATCCTTATCTGGCCCTTGCGGTCTGTCTGCGTGCGGGGCTTGACGGAATTGCCGGTCAGATTATGCCGCCGGAAAGCGTGGACCGGAATATTTTCGAAATGAGCGAAGAACAGAAGGCGGCCTGTGGTATTGAAGAAATTCCGGGAACGCTGATCGAGGCGGTTTATGCGATGGAGGAGGATGCATTTATCGAAGAAGTGCTGGGAACGCATACCTATACGAAATACATCAATGGCAAAAAAGCGGAATGGAACCGATATCGTTCGCAGGTGACGGATTGGGAGATTCAGTCGTATCTGAACAATTTCTGATCATGCGGCGGATGGCAGTCAGCCGGATGAGAGCGGTATGAAATGAGTCCGGAGAGAGGGAGGTGAACGCGTGATTCAACTGATAATAGCCCTGCCCCAGATAGAAGACGCCAGAGGCATCCGAAGTATTCTGCTCAAAAACGGATTTAACGTGACCGGCGTATGTACGACGGGAGCACAGGTATTAAGTCAGATCGACGGATTAAATGAAGGGATCATTGTCTGCGGATACAAGATGAACGACATGATGTATTCGGAATTGCGCGACTGTCTCCCGCCGGGTTTTGATATGCTGCTTATGGCATCCAGGCGCGCGCTGCAGGAGTGTCCTGACAATAACATTGTATGCCTTTCCATGCCGTTTAAAGTACATGATCTGATCGATACCGTTTCGATGATGAGCAGTGCCATGATACGGCGGCGCAGGAAGAACCGGGGGAAGCCAAAGGTGCGGGGCGCCGGAGAAGAGGCGCTTATCAAAGAGGCCAAGGAGCTGTTAATGGCCCGCAACAATATGTCTGAGGAGGAAGCATACCGATATCTGCAGAAATGCAGCATGGACAGCAGTACGAATCTGGTTGAGACCGCACAGATGGTTCTGGCGATGTTTCATTAAAGTAAGGCACTTTTAGCACAGTATACGGCATTTACTGTGCTTTATGTGTGCTCTGAGATATCATATAGTTAATGGTATACAGGGAGAAGGGCGATGTTAAGCCTGAAAGGAAACTTTCAAATATGGACCGGTATGCGTGCCTAAGCGCAAGAGGAGGTATATGGATGAAGTTTACGAAGATGCATGGATGTGGAAACGATTATATTTATATCAACGGATTTGCGGAGCAGATTGCGCAGGAGAAGAAGCCGGAGCTGGTGCAAAAGCTCAGTGACAGGCATTTCGGAATCGGCGGGGACGGTGTGATTTTTATCAATCCTTCCGAAGAAGCGGATTTTGAGATGGAAATGTATAATGCGGACGGCAGCAGGGCTGAAATGTGCGGGAACGGTATTCGCTGTGTGGCGAAATATGTATATGATAAAGGACTGACCGATCGGACCAAAATCAGTATCGCGAGCTGCGGTCAGATAAAATATCTGGAGCTTTTTCTGAAAAACGGTAAAGTGGATACGGTCAGGGTCAATATGGGGGCGCCGGAGCTTCGTGCGTCCCGGATTCCCGTGATTGCGGAAAAAGAAGACACAAATGTCATAAATGAATCGATTCTGGTGCAGGGAAAGGAATATAAAATGACATGTGTGTCGATGGGAAATCCGCATGCGGTTGTTTTTCTGGACGATGTGGAGCATCTGGATATTGAAAAAATCGGACCTTTTTTTGAAACGCATGAGCGTTTTCCGAAGAAGGTCAATACGGAGTTTGTGAAGATTATCGACAGGAACCATATCCGGATGCGCGTCTGGGAACGGGGAACGGGAGAGACCCTTGCCTGCGGAACGGGCTGCTGCGCCTCGGCGGCCGCCTGCATTTTAAATGGTTTGACGGATGAGACAGTTACTGTTAAACTATTAGGAGGAGAGCTTGAGATTACCTGGGACAGGGAGGCGGATCTGATTTATATGACAGGGCCTGCCGAGACGGTTTTCGAGGGAGAATATATCTGAATCAGGCATCGGCCTGACAGGCAAGACGCAGGCGGAGGAAAGGAAAGAGAAAAAATGGTAAAGGTAAACGATAATTATTTGAAACTGCCCGGCAGTTATCTTTTTTCAACGATCGGTAAGAAAGTAAATGCGTATACGGCGGCCAATCCGGATAAAAAGATTATCCGTCTGGGAATCGGCGATGTGACACAGCCCCTGTCTCCGGCTGTCATCAGCGCGCTGCATGGAGCGGTGGATGAAATGGCTGATGCGCGTACCTTCCGCGGATATGCGCCGGAGCTCGGATATGAATTTCTGCGGACGGCGATTGCTGAGAATGATTATAAGGCGAGAGGGTGCCGGATCGAGGCGGACGAAATTTTTATTTCCGACGGCGCAAAGTGCGATTCCGGCAACATTCAGGAGATTTTCAGCACCGATAATAAAATTGCGGTCTGTGATCCGGTTTATCCGGTTTATGTGGATACAAACGTTATGGCAGGAAGAACAGGCGTTTATGACGCGGAAAGCGGCAACTGGAGCGATGTGATCTATATGCCCTGTACGGAACAGAATCATTTTGCGCCGGAGCTCCCGAAGGAGGTGCCGGACCTGATCTATCTTTGTTTCCCGAATAATCCGACCGGCTCCGCCATCACGAGGGCGCAGCTGCAGGAGTGGGTGGATTATGCCAATAAAAACGGCTCCGTTATCATTTATGATGCGGCATATGAGGCATACATTTCGCAGGAGGATGTTCCTCATACGATTTATGAGTGCGAGGGGGCGAGAACCTGTGCGATTGAGCTGCGTTCTTTTTCCAAAAATGCAGGGTTCACGGGCGTGCGGCTCGGATTTACGGTAATTCCGAAGGAATTGAAGGTGGGCGATGTGCAGCTCCATGCGCTCTGGGCGAGACGTCATGGGACGAAATATAACGGTGCGCCCTATATTATTCAGCGCGCCGGAGAAGCGGTTTACAGCGAGGCCGGTAAAAAGGAGACGAAAGAGCTCGTCGCTTATTATATGAAAAACGCGGCTTATATTCTGAACGGCCTGAAATCAGCGGGATACAGCGTATCGGGCGGCGTGAATGCTCCTTACATCTGGTTAAAGGCTCCAAACGGCATGACGAGCTGGGAATTCTTCGATTATCTTCTGGAGAAGGCCAATGTCGTAGGAACGCCCGGTTCCGGATTCGGTCCGAGCGGAGAGACTTATTTCCGTCTGACCGCTTTTGGAAGCTATGAAAATACGGTGGAGGCAGTGGACCGCCTGACCAGGTTATAGGAGGGGATGGGAGTATGGCTAAGAGGAGTAAAAGGGGATTGGCGGCGTTTTTACTGGTCTGCCTGATGCTGTCCGTTACGGCCTGCGGAGGCAGCAGGGAAGAACCCGTCGTTTCGAAGGCTGATGCGGAGAAAATCAGGGAAGAGGCGGAAGCCGAAATGAAGGCGAGACACCAGGAGCGGATGGAAGACAGCCGGGAGCGTGCGGAAGTGGATGAGGAAGACGATCGGAGCGCTGCGGCGGAGCAGGAGGAGGAAGTTGAAGCGGTTCCGGAGCGGGAGGCGGATGAGAAACCGGAAAAGGACGAAGAGGTTTCTGAAGACGGGTATGTAAAAGGGACCGTAACGTCTACGACCTTTGAAAGTGAGTGGATCGGCCTGCGTTATGACCTTCCGGACGGTTTTACGATGTCGAGCGAGGAGGATATGGATGCCGTTCTGAAAGCGGGAGGCTCTCTGCTTTATGAGGATAAGGTGGACGATATCGTCGATTATGCCAAAATGATCATGGTGTATGAGATGATGGCGAAGGATGAGTACGGCAATGTGATTACGCTTTTTGTGGAAAAATCGAATTATGATATCGATACCTATGTGGCCGGGATTAAAATGCAGATGGGAAACGTCGATGCGATGGATATCACGATGGATGACGGAGAAACAGTGGAGGTCGGCGGCGTGGAGTTCGAAAAGTATTCGCTGATCATTTCCTATGGCGGAGTGGAAATGAAGGAAGACTATTATCTGAGGAAAAAAGGTAACAGAATGATCTGTATGCTGACAGGCTATATGAGTGACGATGCGGCGGAAACGATCATGGGCGGATTTTCACCGTATTAAAGGATTTCGGAAGCGCGGACGGAGCGTCCGCGCTTATATTATTTATAGCAGGAAATTCCGGGAAAGGATTACATATGACTGATATACAGTTTGAGACCGCGATGCAGAAAATCCGGTCGGGAGACAAACAGGGTCTTCAGGAAATTTATGAAGAATATATCGGCCTCATTTTTGCAATTGTGAAAGATGTTCTGAAAAGCAGGGAGAATGCGGAAGATGTAACCAGTGATTTCTTTATTAAATTGTGGGACAGAGCGGATACTTTTCAGAGTGGAAGAGGTCATAAGACTTGGATAACGACGATCGCAAGGAATATGGCGATCGATTATCTGAGAAAATACGGGAAAGAGGAAGTGCGGGAATTCACGGAAGAGCCGGAGACGGAGAATGCCTCCGGAGGCGGCGTCGGAATGGACAGTCCGGTGGAGCGGGAGGTCCTTGCGGATATGACGATAAACGAGGTCCTGTCCGGATTAAAAGAGAATGAGAAACAGATCATGAATATGAAGATTCTGGGCGAAATGACTTTTCAGGAAATTGCGGAAACACTGCGGATTTCAATTGGTACGGTAACCTGGAGGTATCAGAATGCGGTTAAAAAATTAAGGAGGTGCGGCTATGGAACGGGATTTTGAGCGTGAATTCAAAGAACTGAAACAAAGTGAAATACCGGATTTGTGGAACCGAATCGAAGCCGGACTGTCCGAAAAGAAAAATGTGATACTTCTGTCACAAAATACCGTCGTGACAGACAACAGGAACCCTGTCAGGAAGAAGCGGTCGTCCTTTCGAAAATGGGGAACGCTGATCGCGGCCTGTCTGTGTATTTTTCTGATCATGCCCGCATTTTCGCTGCTTATCAGGAATAAAGAATATTCCGGCGGTATGGGGATGGAGTCGGCTGCAGATACGGCGGCGCCGGAAGCGGCATCGTGTGATACGGCTTTGAGCGAGGAAGGAATGTCGGGAGGAGCGGCCGACAGCGGTGCAGCGGCAGAAGAAACGGCAGAGGCAGGCGCAGCGGAAGCAGAAAATACGGAGGTGGAAGCAGCGGAAGAAACGTCTCAGGAAAGTGACGGCGGCATGGAAGACAATGCGGCGCCGGCGGAAGTGAGGGAGACCGGACAGATGTCATCAACAGAAGAAGCGTCAGCGGACGCATCCGCGGAAGAAAAAGAAACGGGCAAGGCGGTCTGGAGCGAGCTGGCGAATGGAGAGATTCTGGAAGAAGTGGTAGTTTGGATACAGAAGACGGAAACGGCCGGAGAAGAAATGCTGTGTGAGGCAAAAGTACGTCAGACGGACGCGGACGGCATTCTGGAAGAGGAAATGCAGATTACGATCGTGTGCAATGCCGGGACGGAATATGATATCCCGAAGGAGCCGAGAGACGAAAAGGTGTTGAAAGAAGGGAAGGAATACCGGGTAAAGCTGTGTTATGACCAGAAAAAAGGCCGGTTTGATGTGTTGACGGCGGAGAGTTTGGAAGAGTAAGAGCGAGTAAACTTGTATATGGTCTGTAAAACAGGAAAAAGGAAGGGGTTGTCAACTCAGTGTGGCGGCCCTTTCCTTTTGACACCTGAACCTTCTATGGAATTCATTACTTCGGAAAGATAAAGATCTCTTCAATCGGCGCCTCCACGGCTCGTGAAATATCAACAGCCAGCTTCAGAGAGGGATTATACTGGGCTTTTTCGAGCCGCATGATCGTTTCACGTCTCACTCCGACCAGAACCGCAAGCTGTTCCTGGGTCATGTCTTTTAGCTGTCTGTATTTTTTTAACTGACATTCAAAATCCGGCATACGACATACGCTCCTTTTTTTATTATAATAGATACGGGCACCGGCGAAAACGGATAGTAAGAACCAGCCGCCGCGCAATATGGATATATCATCGCAGGGTCCGCTTTTGCCGCATAATAGACTACCCTTCACACTGGTCGTCGTGGTCATAATGATACAGCAGATATTCGCTCAGAAAAATGGCAAGAGCAAGGGATAAAAATACGACGCTGATACCGACGATCAGATTATATTCCAGGTTTCCCATAAGCGCTCCCTGTCCAAGAAGGACGAAGGCGATCACGATTATGGAAAAGGAAATCTTTAAGGCCGCAAGCTGTGCTTTCATCGCATTTTCCAGAAAGCGTTCATCCATGAAGGTATTTGAGAGCTTTCCTTCATAGAAAAATCCAAAGAAACCGAAGAACAGAAAAAACATGAACGGGAAAATGGACTTGTTCTGAGCGTAAGTCCAAAATCCCATGAATCCCAGAAAACCGAAAAAGCCCATGAAACCGAATTTGGGACTGATGCTTCTGGTAGTCTGCGTCTCTTTGACATGTTTCTGATTTTTGACAGATGCTTTGATGATCAGCACGAGCAGGAAAAGAAAATACAGGCATGAGAGGATGATGGAGCAGATCATGGGAAGATCTTTGCAGGTAAAAACATATCCTGCATTCATTGGAGCAACCAGTCTGGAATCGTTATAGCGGATATCATACCAGGATGCGGCGAGGATAAGGAGCAGACAGATCAGACCAGCCCCGGCAATGGCAAAAACTTTCTTTTTGGTGGAAGATGATTTGGTGACTCTTTTTTTCATAAGCGTAAATTCCTCCTTATATGTGATATATTTATCTCTTTGTGTGATAAATATATCACTAGAAGATGGGGAATGTCAAGAGGAAGTAAGAAAAGTTTTTTCATATTTATTTTTTTCCAAAAAACCCATAAATTGATATGATCTCATCCGTATGTATGATATCAGGTGAAAACATATGGGAAAAGGGAGGAAGGTATGATGAAGAACAGGAGCGGATTATTTTTATGGAAAAGAAGTTTATCGATGATGCTTATCGCGGCGCTGACGACTGGGATGATAACGGGATGCGGCGCATCCAAATCGGATACGGGATGCGGCGGCATGGAGGCGGAAACGGCAGCGCCCGAAGCCAGTTATGAGGCAGAGGCGGCCGCAGAAGAGTCGTATGACGGAATGAACGGAGCGTCGGAATATTTTTATGACGGGTATGATGATACCCAGATGCCCACTACGGAGATGCCCAATACGGAAGAGTATACGGCTGTGGAGGAATCCGGATATACGATGACCTCTGTTTCACCGCTTTCAACTTTTTCAGCGGATGTCGATACGGCTTCTTACAGCAATCTTCGAAGAATGATAGAGGATGGTTATGCACTGGAGGATATTCCTGAAGGTTCTGTCAGAATCGAGGAACTGCTCAATTATTTTCAGTACGATTATGCGGGACCGAAGAAAGGGGAGCCCTTCGGCGTTACGACACAGATAGCCGACTGCCCATGGAATCAGAACAGCAAAATTGCCATGATCGGGTTAAAAACGATGGAGATCGACTTTTCGGAAGCTCCCGCATCCAATCTTGTATTTCTGCTGGATGTATCGGGTTCCATGTACAGTGATGACAAGCTGCCTCTTCTGCAGAAATCATTTTCCATGCTGACGGAAAATCTGACGGAAAAGGATAAAGTTTCCATCGTCGTATATGCCGGAGAGGACAGAGTCATTCTCGAAGGCGTGAGCGGGTCGGAGCAGAAGGAAATCATCGAAGCGATCAACAGTCTGGAGGCGGGCGGTTCGACGGCGGGCAGCGACGGTATTATAACGGCGTACCGGCTTGCGGAAGAATATTTTATCAAAGGCGGAAATAACAGAGTGATTCTTGCCACTGACGGAGATCTGAATGTCGGGCTGACCACGGAAGAGGAACTGGAAAAGCTGATTACCAGAGAAAAAGAATCGGGCGTGTATTTATCGGTGCTCGGCTTCGGGACAGGAAATCTCAAAGATAATAAAATGGAGACGCTGGCTGATAAGGGGAACGGAAATTACGCATATATCGATTCTCTGACAGAGGCCAAAAAAGTTCTGGTGGAGGAAATGGGGGCAACCCTTGTGACGGTGGCGGAGGACGTAAAGTTTCAGGTGGAGTTTAATCCGGCCGTAGTAGCGGGTTACCGGCTGATCGGTTATGAAAACAGACGGCTGGCGGAGCAGGATTTTGCGGATGATACGAAGGATGCGGGAGAAATCGGCGCGGGACATACGGTAACGGTTCTTTATGAGATCGTGACGACGGATACGCCTGCGACTTATTCGGGAACCCGCCTCAAATATGCGGAAGAGAAGGAACTGCCGGATGAAGAATGGTTTACGGTCAATATCCGCTATAAAAAGCCTGGAACGAGTAAGAGTCTTCTGCAGTCTTATCCGGTTGACGGGGAAGCTTATGCGGAAGAAGCGGGGCAGGATATACAGTTCGCGATGGCAGTGGCGGAATTTGGGCTGGTCGTAACGGACAGCAGCTATAAAGGGGATGCTGACCTGCGGACCGTAATCGACAGATTGAAGACCATCGATACCAAGTCGGACGAATATAAGGATGAATTCAGCTATCTTGTCAGAAGACTGTGGAAAAATGGTCAGTAGATTGAAAAAGGGGAGCATGATCTGCGGCGGCAGGCATCACAGTCTGAGCGCAGAAAAGGATATTGGCAGGAAAGGATATTGAGATGAGAAGAGGCTTGATAACGCTTATGATAACGGGGAGTCTGTTGTTTCTGTCAGCCTGTGCGGAACAGGAGCATCCGCAGGAAATGGCGGCGGAATTACGGGTGCCGGCAGGAAGCGCGGCAACCCTGTTTACGGGAAAAGGGATTGGCTTAGAGGAGATTATTTCGGATGTTCAACAGGAAGAAAATGTCGTAACCTATGAAACGGAAGAGATACATCTGTCCTTATCTCTTCCAGGCACATGGAAATATCGTATCAGGACGATAGAAGATCTGGAAAAGGAAGATGGAATGATGAACTGTTCTATTGATTTCTGGCCGGAAGCCTTTCCGGATGCGGTCTTTAAGTTCGGATACTGCCAACAGTTCGGTATGTGCGGCACCGGTGTGACAACAGAAAAGATAGAACTGGCAAGCGGGCTGGGCGGGTATCGTCATACGGAAAAAACAGAAAAAGAACTCTGGCTGACAATTACTTTTGACAGACCGGACGACAGTAAAACAGACGGTTTGTATGTGATTATGGCCTCACCGGAGCTTTGCGTGTGGGAGCAGATCGAAGCGGAGTTTGAAGAAATCCTGAATTCCGTTCGGACAGGCCGGTAACAGGACGCAAAAAAGGACTGGAAAACCGGTTTTGTAAAAGGATTTATAAAATTATTATTGCTATTTTGCCGTATATCAAATAAAATAAGTAATATAATAAAATATTTTTCTTGAGGAGGAAGAGAAATGAGTTCAGGAGATGTAATGTACACTGCTGCGGCAGCGTCGATCAGTGTCGGATATATGATTGTATGTCTGGCAATTATCGTTGTTTCGTTAGTGGGGATGTGGAAGGTTTTTGTGAAGGCCGGTAAACCGGGCTGGGCGGCGATTGTACCGTTTTACAATGTATACTGCCTGTGTGAGATGTCATTTGGCAACGGCCTGCTGTTCCTGCTGATGTTTGTGCCCTGTGTGAATTTTGTTTTCATGGTTCTTTGCTACTTCAAGCTTGCGAAGGCGTTTGGCAAAGGCGTTGGATTTGGGCTCGGTCTGCTGTTCTTCAGCTTCATCTTTATGATGATTCTTGGATTCGGCGATGCGGAATACATAGGACCGCAATAGTAACAGGAAAGTCTGAAAGATGCAGCCATTGTATTTTTTTTCAAACAATGGTTGCATTTTTTTGCGCTCTGTGATATACAATAATCAGGAAAATGCATTGAAGGAGACTCACTTTACGGAAAACGACAGGAATACGGCGTCACCGACTGAGAGCGCTGTTTGTGGGAAGTAAAGAACGGGAACACTCCGGAGCAGATTATCTGAGCATGTCTGATCGGTGGCCGCAGTGGACATCGGGAGTATGTTAGGGTAATACGTTGCACGCGTTAAGTGTAAGAGTGGGCAGGGCGGTAAAACATCTTGTTGGAGATGGCGGCCTGTCAATGCGGGTGGTACCGCGGATATGAGTGGAGAAATCTACGGAGAATATCCGATAGAAAGAATCCTGAGAAGAATATCCGTCCCGGAATACAGAAAATGTATTCCGGGACTTTTTTGTGCGGAAAAATGTCATAAAAGAAGAGCCGGCACACAGGCGGTTTTCTGCAAAAAGTCCCGGAAGCCAGAAAGAAAGGGGTACAAAGGTATGGATGCAACAGGAAAAAGAAAGCATGTTTACAGAGAGGTTTCGTTACGACAGATCGGAGAAGACTTCATTGGCCGGGAATTAAAGGTAGCCGGATGGGTGGAAAATATCAGGGACCATGGCGGCGTTTCTTTCGTTGACCTTCGGGATATGTATGGCGTCCTTCAGGTGGTTATGCGTGACACATCTCTTTTAAGCGGATTGTCCAGAGAGATGTGCATCTCCATAGAAGGGCTTGTGGAGAAACGGGATGAAGATACCTATAATCCCAGAATTCCCACCGGAACGATCGAGCTGGAGGCACATAAGGCAGAGATTCTCGGCAGGGTATATAAGCCGCTTCCCTTCGAAGTGATGACGTCCAGGGAAACGAGGGAAGAGGTGCGGCTGAAATACCGTTATCTGGACTTGAGAAATCAGAAGGTAAAGGATAATATTATTTTTCGCTCCAGGGTTATCTCCTTTCTGCGGGAAAAAATGACAGAGCTGGGCTTTCTGGAGATTCAGACGCCGATTCTTTCCGCCTCATCCCCGGAAGGCGCCAGAGATTATATTGTGCCCTCCAGAAAATATAAAGGAAAGTTTTACGCGCTGCCGCAGGCGCCGCAGCAGTATAAGCAGCTTCTGATGGTATCAGGATTCGACCGGTATTTTCAGATTGCGCCCTGCTTCCGGGATGAAGATGCGCGCGCGGACCGTTCACCGGGTGAATTCTATCAGTTGGATTTTGAAATGAGTTTTGCCACACAGGAGGATGTCTTCCGGGTCGGAGAGGAGGTTCTCTCCGCGGCCTTTGCGAAGTTTGCTCCGGAAGGATATGAGGTGACAATGGCGCCTTATCCGGTGATCAGCTATCGGCAGGCCATGCTGGAATTTGGCACGGATAAACCGGATCTGCGGAATCCGCTGCGGATCATTGATCTGACAGCTTTTTTCCAAAAGTGTGAGTTTAAACCCTTCCACGGCAGAACAGTTCGTGCGATTAAAGTTCATGCGGAAATGTCGAAGGGTTTTCATGAGAAGCTCCTGAAATTTGCGACGGATATGGGAATGGGCGGTCTGGGATATCTGGAAGTGGATGAGGAGCTGGCATATAAGGGACCGATCGATAAGTTTATTCCGGAAGATCTGAAAAAGGAACTTATGAAGCTGGCAGGACTCTCCGCGGGAGATACGATTTTCTTTATTGCTGATAAAGAAGAAAAAGCCGTATACTATGCGGGGCAGCTGCGTACGGAGCTGGGAGAAAAGCTGGAACTGATCGAGCAAAAAGCGTATCGTTTCTGCTATGTAAATGATTTTCCGATGTTTGAGGCAGATCCGGATACGAAGCAGATCGGCTTTACGCACAATCCTTTTTCCATGCCGCAGGGTGGCCTGGAAGCCTTGCTGAACAAAGATCCGCTTGAAATTCTGGCTTATCAGTACGATATTGTCTGCAACGGCGTGGAACTTTCTTCCGGGGCAGTCCGGAATCACGATATGGAGATTATGGTGAAGGCTTTTGAGATTGCCGGGTATGATGAAGAAACATTGCAGAAAAAGTTCGGCGCGCTTTATAATGCTTTTCAGTTCGGAGCGCCGCCGCATGCAGGCATGGCGCCGGGAATTGACCGTATGATTATGCTCCTTCGCGGAGAGGAGAATATCCGGGAGGTCATCGCTTTTCCCATGAGCGGAACGGCACAGGATTTTATGTGCGGTGCGCCAAACGATGTGACGGAACAGCAGCTTCGGGAAGTGCATATCAGAATCCGCTGACGAAAAGAGGCCAGGTCCGGTCATACGGGCCGGCATTTTGAAGCGGCAGCAGTAAAGAAAGGAAACTGACAGGATGATAAACAGGATTGATGATGAAACAATTAAATATGTAAGTATTCTTGCGAAGCTGGAGCTTTCCGGAGAGGAACGGGAGCGGGCGAAGAAGGATATGGGCAGAATGCTGGACTATATCGATAAGCTGGGAGAACTCGATACGGAAGGCGTGGAGCCGATGACGCATGTCTTTCCGGTACAGAATGTATTCCGGGAAGATGTGGTAACAAACTCTGACATTAGAGAACAGTTGCTTGCCAATGCGCCGGAACAGAAGGATGGGATGTTTGTGGTTCCCAAAACAGTCTGAGAAGAAAGGCGGGATAGAAGATGAATTTACTGGAAATGACCGCTGTGGAGCTGGCAGCGGCAATCAGGGAAGGAAAGACGACGGCCATAGAAGCGGTGCGGGCATCGCTTGAGCGGATCGAAGAAAAAGAAGAACGGTATCATTGCTATGTGACGATCGACAGAGAAGGGGCGCTGGCCCAGGCGGAGAAGGTACAGAGGAGGATTGAGAGCGGTGAGCTTTCGGGGGCGTTAGCGGGCGTGCCGATGGCGGTTAAGGATAATCTGTGTACGGCCGGTATGCTGACCACCTGTTCCTCCAGAATACTGCGTAATTTTGTGCCGGCTTATTCTGCGGAAGCGGTATGGAATCTGCAGAAAGCAGGTGCGGTTATCATCGGGAAGACGAATATGGATGAATTCGCCATGGGTTCCACGACGGAGACATCGGCTTTTGGAGCAACGAAAAATCCCTGGAATCCGGCGCATGTGCCGGGCGGCTCCTCAGGAGGTTCCGCGGCGGCGGTGGCGGCGGGGGAATGTTTCTATGCGCTTGGTTCCGATACCGGCGGTTCGATCAGACAGCCGGCTTCCTACTGCGGCGTGGTTGGCATGAAGCCCACTTACGGGACGATCTCCCGCTATGGGCTGATCGCTTATGGCTCATCCCTCGATCAGATCGGACCGCTGTCTCAGGATGTGACGGATTGTGCGGCCATTCTGGAAGCGGCGGCTTCATATGACAGAAAGGATTCCACTTCGTCTGACAGACAGGATACGGATTTTATGACGGCGCTGGCAGATGACGTAAAAGGGATACGGATTGGCATTCCGAGAGATTATTTCGGAGAAGGTCTTGATCAGGAAGTGCGGGAAGCCGTACTTGGAGCGGCGAAAAAACTGGAAGAAAAAGGTGCCATAGTGGAAGAGTTTGATCTGGGCCTGGTGGATTATGCAATTCCGGCCTATTATACGATTGCGGCGGCGGAAGCCAGCTCTAATCTGGAACGTTTTGACGGCGTAAAATACGGTTATCGTACGGCGGAGTCTGATGGGCTCCACGATCTGTATAAAAAGACCCGTTCCGAGGGCTTTGGTGAAGAGGTGAAAAGACGTATTATGCTGGGTTCCTTTGTACTGAGCTCCGGTTATTATGATGCTTACTATATCAGGGCATTAAAGGTAAAGGCATTGATTAAGAAGGCATTTGACGATGCTTTTGCAAAATACGATATCATTCTCGGACCCACTGCGCCGTCAACGGCGCCGGAGCTTGGGACGAGTCTTTCGGACCCGCTTAAAATGTATCTGGGCGATATTTACACGATTGCAGTCAATCTGGCCGGTCTGCCGGGCATCAGTCTTCCCTGCGGTCTGGACAGCGCCGGGCTTCCGATCGGGTTACAGCTGATTGGAGACTGTTTTCAGGAAAAGAAGCTGATTCGGACGGCGTATGCCTATGAAAAGGCAAGGGGCACATTTTCCCGTACCGCATTGTGCGCCGGAGGAAAGGAAGGAAAATAAAGATGGCAAAAGAATATGAAACAGTCATTGGTCTTGAAGTCCATGTGGAGCTTGCAACGAAAACGAAGATTTTCTGCGGGTGTTCGACGGCCTTCGGCGGAGCGCCCAATACGCATACCTGTCCGGTCTGCACCGGTATGCCCGGTTCTCTTCCGGTCCTGAATAAGCGGGTGCTGGAACATGCGATTTCCGTAGGGATTGCGACAAACTGTGAGATTACGCGATATGGGAGATTTGACAGGAAGAATTATTTTTATCCTGACAATCCGCAGAACTATCAGATTTCTCAGCTGTATCTT
>CALDLG010000225.1 GCA_937910785.1 uncultured Lachnospiraceae bacterium
TTGGACGCGCCCTGATAAGGAAGAACGAGCATGTCCACATACGAAGGATATTCCGTAGCTTCATGAAGAGCCAGACTGCCGAGGACGAGAATTTTTTTACCGTCCGTTTCAATCAGATAGGAAAGGGTTTCATTCCCCTCTGTGTAGGTATGGTGGTGAAAAAGCAGGGACAGAAAATTGGGAAAGTACCGCAGAATACGCGGGCTTAAAAGCGTATGTCCGATGAGTCCCGAATCAAAGTGAATGTGTTTTCCGGGAAATACGGTGACCCGGATCTCTCCAAAATAGAGCACATCGCCGGGCCGGATTATGACGATCTGGTCACTGTCCGCTTTCTTCTTTTCCAGCGTTGCGGCCGGAACCGCACTGCAGTATACGGTTGCATCCGAATGAAGAAGGATTTTGGGAACGCTGCTAAGATGGTCAATGTGGCCGTGCGTGATCAGAATGGAATCTTCTTTCCGGTAATCCAACAGAGACGGATGGTTTTCCGCGCCCGGAAGGGGAAGGAAGGGGTCGATCAGGACCCGGTCTTTTTCTTTTTCAATTAACAGGGATGCAGTTCCGAACCATGTGATTTTCATAAAAACGACCATGCCTTTCCATAACCTGCAAATTCGGGGAAAAGAAAAAGCACCATCCCCAAAGCGCATACGTCCTCAAAAATGGTACTTTCAAGTGCGCCTTCAGGGGCTCGAACCCTGGACACCCTGATTAAGAGTCAGGTGCTCTACCAACTGAGCTAAAGGCGCGTTTCTGTTTTACAACGCAAGTGTTATTATAGTATAATGTTTTTTGATTTGCAAGAGTTTTTTTAAGATTTTTTTCATAATTTTTCAGAAAAATGAAATTTAAGGATTTTTTGGTAACAGTCCGGAAAGGGGCAGATAAAATTATGATCTTTGAGAGCCATGCACATTATGATGATGAGGCCTTTGACGAGGACAGGGAAGAGTTGCTGGGGTCTTTGCCGGAGAAAGGCATCGATACGGTAATTAATGTAGGCGCCAGCCTGGAAAGCTGCCGGAAGACGATTGCGCTTACGGAAAGATATTCTTTTCTTTACGGCGCGGTCGGGGTGCATCCGAGTGAAACGGGGGAGCTTGATGAAAAGAGTTTTCAATGGCTGAAGGGCTGCTGCGGGCTCAGGAAGGTGGCAGCGGTGGGGGAGATCGGCCTGGATTATCATTGGAAGGAACCGGCGCCGGACATCCAGAAAATGTGGTTTGAAAGACAGCTGGAAATGGCGGAGGAAACCGGGCTTCCCGTAATCATTCATTCCAGAGACGCGGCGAAGGATACACTGGATCTGATGAAAAATGCCCATGCGGAAAAAATCGGCGGAGTGATTCATTGTTTTTCCTATACAAAAGAGATTGCAGAGGAATATCTGAATATGGGATTTTACTTCGGAATCGGCGGCGTTATTACATTTCCGAACGCCAGAAAACTGAAGGAAGCGGTGGCATGTATTCCAATGGACCGGATTCTTCTGGAAACGGACAGTCCTTATCTGGCGCCGCAGCCGAATCGGGGAAAGCGCAATTCCTCCCTGAATCTTCCTGCCATAGCCGGAGAAATTGCGGCGCTGAAGGGAATTTCTCCGGAGGAGGTGTATGCTGTGACACATGAAAACGCGGAGAAGCTGTTTCGATTGAAATGAGGGGAAGCATGTGTGCCGCAGGTCGAAAGAAAGGTTGGTTATTCATATGGCAGCGCTTGGAAACGTAACAAATACGATAGAAGTTTTGCAGAAGCATCAGTTTCATTTCCGGAAAAAATACGGTCAGAATTTTCTGATAGACGGAAATATTCTGGAAAAGATCGTGAATGCCGCACAGATTACGGAACAGGACTGTGTATTGGAAATCGGTCCGGGTATCGGGACGATGACACAGTATCTGGCAGAAAGGGCGCGGGCTGTCATTGCGGTGGAAATTGATAAAGGTCTGATTCCAATTCTGGAGGATACGCTTTCTGCTTACAGGAATGTAACCATTATCAATGAGGACATTTTAAAGGTTGATATCGGCGGCATTGTGCGGGAGCATAACGGCGGAAAGCCGATTAAGGTAGTGGCCAATCTGCCTTATTATATTACGACGCCGATTATTATGGGACTGTTTGAGAAACATGTTGCCCTGCAGGGCATTACCATTATGGTGCAGAAGGAAGTGGCGGACAGAATGCAGGCCGGACCCGGAACGAAGGATTACGGTGCGCTGTCGTTAGCGGTGCGGTATTATTCCGAACCGGAGATTGTTTCAAAGGTTCCGGCATCGTGCTTTATGCCGAGGCCCAATGTGGACAGCACCGTGATTCGCCTGACCAGACATGAGAAATATGTGTCCGCGGTAAAGGATGAGGATTTTTTATTTGCCATAATCAGAGCATCATTTAATCAAAGAAGAAAGACGCTGGCAAACGGGCTTTCCAATGCCGGAAATCTGGGAATTGACAGAGAAAAAGCGGAAGCGGCGATAGAAAAACTGGGACTGCCCCGGACAGTACGCGGCGAAACGCTTTGTTTGGAACAGTTTATCGAACTTTCAAATTACCTTATTATGGCAGAAGCATAAATGGAGAAATTTGTAAATATACAATATCAGGGAAATGTAAATTGCAAAGCTTCCATATCTTGTTGTATTCTGGAAATATAACAGGACCGGTATGGCTATATTTTTTCAGCATATTTGTTTACATTGATATTCGCCTATGGTAAACTAAGACAGTAAAAGTAGGATTATCACAGGAAAAAAGTATGTAAAATACGGTAGTATGAGGTGAGTACCTTGGATAAATATGAATATAAGGTCCGTGCTGATGAGATTGAAGCCCTGATCAGGGAGGGCGAATATGCAGAAGCGGTCGCCATTGCGGATACAATTGACTGGCGGCGCGTAAAAAGTGTCAGAATGCTGTGTACAATCAGCGATTTGTATAAAATAAACAGAAGATTTCAGGAGAGCAAAGATATTTTACTGCTGGCATATGAAAAACATCCGTCCGGCAGGCTGATCGTTTATTCGCTGTGCGAGCTTTCGATCAAAATGGAAGAATATGTACAGGCTATCGAGTATTATAAGGAATTTGCACAGATAGCACCGAGAGATACGAGCAGGTATATTCTGCAATATCGTTTATATGAAGCGCAGGAAGTCTCTCTGGAAGAGCGGATTGCAGTTCTGGAAGAGTTTAAGAAGCGCGATTATCGTGAAAAGTGGGCATATGAGCTGGCATATCTTTATCATCGAATCGGACTTACCACCAAATGTGTTGAGGAATGTGATGAAATGTATCTCTGGTTCGGAGAGGGCAAATATGTTTTGAAGGCTTTGGAGTTAAAGCAGCTTCATACGCCGTTAAATGCCGACCAGAAGGCAAAATATGATGCGTGGATTGCCAGCCGGGATGCGGATTTGGAAGAAGATGCAGAAAAATATCCGCCGGAAGAGGAAGCGGCAGAGCCAGAGACGGAAGAGGATGTTGAAGAGGAAGAGGAAAGGTATCCGGAAGATGAAGACAGGGATGATTCCGATTTCATGACTATGCCGACGACAGATCTTCCGCAGGTAAAAACCGTCGATGTGGGCGAGTATAATACACTGAATCTGCAGATGGCGCTGGCAGAGAGTATGCGTGAGATTATGACGGAGGAAGAGGAGGATGTGCCGGAGCCTCCGATGCAGGAAACCCGGATTATCGGAATGCCGCAGGAAGCGGAAGAAGCGGCAGATGCCGGAGATAATATAGAGGAACCTTCTATTGTAGAGAAAATTATTGCGCCTCTTTTGCAGGAAACGAGTGAGATGCCGGGAACAGCGCTCTTTCAGGATACGGATGAAACGCAGGAAGAGTCGCTGGGAGATACGAGAGAATATCCGGCGCTGAAGGTGGCAGAGTCTGTTGCGGAACAGCCGGTTATCAGAGAAGTAAAGCCGGAGCCGGCAGCGGAGCAGCCGGCTGCCAGAGAAGTAAGGCCGGAACCGGC
>CALDLG010000226.1 GCA_937910785.1 uncultured Lachnospiraceae bacterium
CTTCTTCCGATGCGATATCCTGTTTGTTGAAACAGATAATACTCGTCAGCTTCTGCTGTTCCATCCGGATCAGAAACCTGTCCAACAGTCTGAAATCCGGTTCGGGCTTGACAATTGCAAAAAATACAAGCGCCTGATCGATATTGGCTACCGCGGGGCGGAGCAGTTCATTCCGCCGCGGCAGAATTTCCGTAATGGTTCCCTCTTTTTCCTGCTCATCCAGTATCGTTACCAGCACATTATCGCCAACTAACGGCCTGATCTGCTGATTCCGGAAAATGCCCCTTGCCTTGCACTCATAGATGCCTTTTTCGTCTATATACACATAGTAGAATCCCGCGATTCCCTTAACAATCTTTCCTGTCATCCGTTCTCACTCTGCCGTAAAGGTCACTGGCCTGGTTACCGATTTCTCCGTAGAAGTTCCGTCAATGACTACCGTATCTCCCGTATTGGGATCGGTTGTCGTCATGGCATTTGTCGTAACCGTAAAAAGAAACTGAATCGTTCCCGTCTCCGAAGGAATCCCCGTATAATTTACCGGCAGCGGGAAAGAGGTCGTCTGGGTGTTCAGAAGCTGTGTTCCTTCGTCCGTCGTCACGATTACCGTAACCATCATGCCATCCCTGTACTCAGGATCTTCCGTCGGTGCGGTAATATTATCGACAAACCGAAAAGTACGAAGCGTCGGCCCGATGCTGACCTTTAGGTCGACTACCGTTCCGCTGTCCACCCAGGAGCCCTCAGAATAACTCTGGTAACATATTTTATCGATCAACGCCGGATCTTCGTTATTCACCTGTGTAATGCTTCCGACGCTCACGCCGCTTTCCGTCAGCGTCGCGACACCATCCATCTCCGTCATCCCCGTCACATTGGGTACCCGGACTTTCGTGCTTTCCGCGCCCTGACTCACCCAGATCGTAATGGAAGAACCGGCCGGAGCCTCTTTTCCCGCTTCCGGCGACTGAGATATGACGTTCCCGCTTCTGACATTGGCATCATAGCTCTCGGCCACATTCACGACAAAGCCCGCCTTTTCCAGCATCGAAACCGCCTCCGCCTGCGATTTGCTGTGTGTGTCCGGCACCTTGATGAGCTCGTTCGCCTCTGCCACCGTCAAAATAACATTGCTGTTTTTATCCGTCATGGTCCCGGCTTTCACGCTCGCTCTGATGATCGTTCCCTCTTCATAGGCATCGGTCAATTCATATTCTATTTCCGGTGTCAGGCCGATTCCGATTAACGCCCGTTTTGCCTCATCCAGCGTTTTGCCCTCCACCTCGATCATCTCAACCTGGTCTGTCTGTTCTTCCTGCTCCGTTTCCGCTTCGGGACTCTCCTCCCCGAAAGGAAAAACGCCCAGCGTACGGCCCACGATAAAAATAATGATACCGCCGATCAGAAGCGCGGCCACAACGGCAAGAATCGTCGTGATCCGCTCCATCTTCGGGTCGTAGTCATCGTCATCATCATCGTCATCGTCGTAGTCATCATCCTCGTAATAATCATCATCGATTTCGTCATCGATATCCTCTTCGTCTTCCTCGTCCTCTTCTTCCTCATCGTAGTCTTCGTCGTCCTCATACCGTTCCTGCCGGTAATCCGCATTTTTTCTGAGGCGCATCGCCTCATCCATGGAATCCCTTCTGTCGGACTGTCTTTTGATCTGCACCATATCCCTGTCCGTAATCATTCTGGTCGATGCTTCCTCATCCGGGTCCACGACCTTGACGAAATCCTCATCCGGATTCATCAGGGACTGTTTCAGATCGACAATCAGCTCTCCCATGGACTGATATCTTCTGTCAGGGCTTTTCTGACAGCATTTGCATACGATCTGCTCCACGCTGATCGGAATTTCCGATACGAATTCCCTCGGTGAAGGCAGCTCTTCCTGAATATGTTTGATCGCAATGGCCACCGTTGTTTCCCCGTTAAACGGGACACGTCCCGTCAGCATTTCAAACATGGTGACGCCGAGCGAATAAATATCGCTCTTTTCATCACTGTAACCGCCTCTTGCCTGTTCCGGAGACGTATAGTGCACCGATCCCATGACATTCGAAGTAATGGTATTGCTGGTTGCTGCCTTGGCAATCCCGAAATCTGTGACCTTCACTTTACCTTCTTTGGAAACAATAATGTTCTGAGGCTTGATATCCCGGTGAATGATATGATTGTTATGCGCCGATTCAATTCCCATGGAAACCTGAATGGCAATGCTGATGGCCTCTTTCGCGGAAAGCCTTGCTTTCTTTTCAATGTATTTTTTCAGCGTGATTCCTTCCACGAGCTCCATTACAATATAGTAAATGCCGCCCTCTTCCCCGACATCATATACATTGACGATGTTGGGGTGCATCAGACCCGCTGCCGCCTGTGCTTCGATTCGAAACTTGGAAACGAAATTCTCATTTTCACTGAATTCCTGCTTCAACACCTTCACTGCCACAAAGCGATTCAGCTTGTGATCTTTTGCCTTATATACATCCGACATTCCGCCGTTACCGATTTTTTCCAGAATTTCATACCGGTCGCCGATTATCATTCCAATTTTAATCATGTTCATACCTCACATCTGCTGACGGTTCAATAATAATTACGGAAATATTATCCTTACCGCCGTTATAGTTGGCCCTCTGAACCAATGCCTCCGCTCTTTCCTTCAGACTGTCCCCGCTTTTCAGAATCTGCCTGATGGCATCATCCTCTACCATATTGGTCAGTCCGTCGGAACAAAGCAGCACAATATCACCGGCTTCCAGTTCCAGATTAAAAAAGTCCGCTTCCACCATGCCTCTTGCACCAAGCGCCCTCGTAATAATATTTTTATCCGGATGATTTCTGGCCGATCTTCTGTCAATACCGCCGCTCTGAATCATTTCCTCCACAAGAGAGTGATCTATCGTAACCTGCTCTATCTCTTCGTTAATCAGATAGAGTCTGCTGTCTCCCACGTTTGCCACTTCCAGATATTTTCCGATACAGGTCGCAATCACGACCGTCGTTCCCATACCCATCAGTGTTTTATCGCTGCCTGCCTTCTGCCTGATAAAAGCATTGGCTCTGTCAATCGCTTTCCCCAGAATAAGCGTGGGGTTCTTCTCGACGGAGGCCTTTACCTCTTCCACGATCGTCTCCACCGCATATCTGGATGCAAATTCTCCCGCGTTATGTCCTCCCATACCGTCTGCAACAATAAAAAGATTCGGCAGATTGCCTACGGGAGACTCCGAAAGAAAAACAAAATCCTGATTTATTTGTCTTCTTTTTCCGATATCTGTAACTGCATAGGACCTAAGCACCGTATTCTCCTCCTATGGCTGCTTCATAAGATGGCTTCTTCTCAGCTGTCCGCAGGCGCCATCTATATCCCTGCCCATTTCCCTTCTAATAGTAACATTTATTCCATTTTTTTCAAGTTTATTTTTAAATCCTTCCACCGCCCGCCTGTCGGACTGCCTGAAATTCCGCTCTTTTACCGGGTTAATCGGAATCAGATTTACATGGCAGTTAAGCGGTTTTATCAGGGATATAAGCGCCTCCGCGTCCTCCTTCGCGTCGTTTATCCCATCCGCAAGACTGTATTCAAATGTAATCCGCCGCCCGGTCTTTTCAAAATAGTATGTACAGGCCCGCATCAGTTCATCCAGCGAATACCGTTCTGCAATCGGCATCATGCTGCGCCTTTTTTCGTCCGTCGCCGCGTGAAGCGACAGGGCCAGAGTAATCTGAAGTCTTTCTTCCGCCAGCCGCCTTATACCCGGCACGATGCCGCAGGTTGAGACAGTGACATTGCGCTGACTGATATGCAGTCCGTTTTCATCCGTCAGAAGTGTCAGAAAACGGAGCAGATTCTCATAATTATCGAGAGGCTCCCCGGTTCCCATCACAACGACATTGGAAACCCGTTCTCCGGTCAGCCTCGTTACGGCATAAACCTGCTCAAGCATCTCGGAGGGCAGCAGATTTCTCTCCAATCCGTCCAGCGTGGAGGCACAGAACCGGCACCCCATCCTGCAGCCCGCCTGAGAAGATATGCATACCGAGTTTCCATGCTTATAACGCATCCATACGCTCTCCACCAGATTTCCGTCGGATAAGGCAAACAGAAATTTCTTCGTGCCGTCCAGCCTGGATTCCTGCACTTTTACGGCATGGAGCGTGGTACAGGTAAAGGCTTCCCTGCATTTCTCCCGAAATGCTTTGGACAGATTGGTCATTTCTTCATAATCCGCCACAAGCTTCCTGTGCATCCACTCATAAAGCTGTCCGGCCCGGTAAGCCGGCTCGGAAAACCGTTTCAGCTCCTCCTGCAGCTGTGGCAGCGTCAGAGATTTGATATCCGTTTTTTCTTCCGTCTTATTGCTCATTCCGATTACTCCATTTCCTCCCCTGGCGGACGAACGGCCCGCCGTATGCCCGTCAGGACTTCCTGCGCAGTCTCGCAAAGAAAAATCCGTCCGACTCATGTATTCCCGGAAGCAGCTGTACCATTCCCGTTTCCGCCGCCTTACGCAGATCTTCCGGCAGTTCCTTCGTCAGATACGCACACATGCTCTCCGGCACAAACGGGAAGTTCCGGCAGAGCCATTCCGCCGTTTCTTCGTTTTCCCGCGGATTGACCGTGCAGGTGCTGTACAGAAGAATGCCCCCCGGCTTCACATACGCCGCCGCGTTTCGCAGAATCTGCTTTTGCAGCGTCAAAATCTCCTCCAGGGAGCGTTCCGTCACATGATATTTGATATCCGGTTTCCGGCCGATAACGCCGAGGCCGGAACAGGGAACATCCGCCAGCACGATATCTGCCATCCGGCACAGCTCTTCCCGGTATACGCACGCATCCGCGATGGCCGTCTCCATATTCTCCCTGCGCATTCTCCGTCGGTTCTCCTCCAGACGGTACAGTTTTCCCTCCGTCAGATCGAAGGAAAGCACCCTCCCCGTCCCGGCAAGCTTTGAGGCCGCATGAAGCGATTTGCCGCCCGGCGCCGCACAAAGGTCCAGAACAGTCTGCCCCTTCCCGATGCCGGCCGCCTCGACGGCCAGCATGGAACTGATATCCTGTACCATAAAGAGTCCTTCTTCATATCCGGGCAGATGTTTTATGCCTTCGGTTCTCCCAACCCGAACCGCATAGGGCAGATACGGATGCTTTGATACCGTAACCCCCATTTTCTCCCAGGATAAAAGGAGTCTTTCCCGTTCCTCTTCCGTCAGGCCTTCCTCCAGCCGCACCGTGACCGGCCTTCTTTCCAGAAATGCTCCCAGCATCCGCTCTGTCGTCTCTCTGCCGAAACTTCTTAGAAAATGTTCCACCAGCCATACCGGCATGGAATACAGGACGGAAAATGCCTCCGTCGTCTCTTTCTCCACATCCGGATAAACGACCGCATCCTTCTGTCTTGCAAGATTCCGCAGCACTCCGTTGACATACCCCTGCAGAGAGCCGAACTTTCTTTTCTTTGCGAGCTTCACCGCCTCATTACAGACCGCAGCGTCCGGCACCGAATCCATAAACAGCAGCTGGTAGGCGCTCATCCGCAGCAGCGCCCGGATAAAAGGCTTCATCTTCGAAACCGGAACCCTGGAGATCCTGTTAAGAATATAATCGATCTGAATCCGCCGCTCCACACAGCCCTCCGTCACCCGCTTGATAAAGGCTTTTTCCTTCGGCTCCAGATAATCGTACTTCTCCAGCACATCCGCCAGAAGCAGATTCACATACCCGTCCGTCCGCTCCAGCTCCAGCAATATTTCCACGATTATTTCTCTTAAATTCATTTTCGTCTGTCCTTATGCTCAATCCCGTCTTCTGCTGTTATTCCCGAACAGGAGGATAAGCCGCAGAAGCTGCAGTACGGAAGAGGCCGCTGCCGCCACATAGGTCAGGGCTGCCGCGCTTAATACCTTACGGCATCCTCTCGTCTCATCCCCGCCCATCAGTCCGTAATCTCCAAGCATCCGCAGCGCCCGTCCGGATGCGTTGAATTCTACCGGAAGGGTTACGATCTGAAACAATACCGCAAGCGCAAATACCCAGATACCGATCTGGATAAACATCTGATTCATGCCAAAAAGAACCCCCAGCAGAATAATCGGAATACCCAGCTTGGAACCGATGTTTGCCGCCGGCACAAGCGCCGTCCGGATCTGTAACGGCGCATATCCTTTATGATGCTGCAGGGCATGCCCGCACTCGTGAGCCGCCACGCCGATCGCCGCAATCGAAGCCGAACCGTATGTGGCATCCGACAGCCGGAGCACTTTGGCGGAAGGATCATAATGGTCCGTCAGTTTTCCGCTGATATGCTCCACCCGCACATCATAAATGCCGGAAAGCTCCAGAATCCGCTGCGCCGCCTGAGCGCCCGTCATACCGCTTCGACTCATGACCCTGTTATATTTCCCGAAAGTCGTGCTGACGCGCAGCTGTGCCAGAAGACAGAGCACCGCGCCGATGATAACCAACAGGTATGTTGGATCAAAATACATCCCGTAATAACCACCGTAATATCCCATAATCAAACCGCTCCTTCCTTTTTCTCATTCACCGAGCATTTCTCCCGCCTGTATCTGATAACCGCGTAAAAATGCCTGTACTTCCATTCTCTTTTTTCCTTCCAGCTGAACCTGTGTAATTTTCAGAATGCCGTCGCCCGTCCGGATATAGAGAGCATCCTCTTCCACTTTCACGACCGTTCCCGCAGGCGCCTTCTCCGCCTCCATCTTTTCTTCCGCAATCTCGCTTTCCCATATTTTCAGGGTTTTCCCATGCAGGAAAGTATAGGTCCCCGGCCAGGAATTCAATCCGCGCACCATCCGCTCGATCACCGCCGCGTTCTGCCGCCAGTCGATTTTTCCCATCGATTTATGGAGCCGCTTCGCATAGCAGGACTCTTCGTCATTCTGCTTCTCCGGAACAAGCTCCCCGGCCTCCAGCTTTCGCAGCGCTTCCACAATCAGCTTCGCGCCCTCCTTCGCAAGCTTGTCATGCAGGCTGTCCCCCGTCTCCTTTTCATCGATCGGCAGGACGCTTCGTAACAGCATATCGCCCGTATCGACTCCTTTATCCATCTGCATAATCGTAACGCCGGTCTCTTTTTCGCCGTCCAGAATCACACGCTGAATCGGCGCCGCTCCACGGTATTTTGGTAAAAGAGAGGCATGAATATTAAGACATCCATAGCGCGGCATCGAAAGAATCTCTTCGGTGAGAATCTGCCCGAAGGCCGCTACGACAAACACATCCGCCTCGAACCCCCGCAGCGTTTCCACCGCTTCCGGCGTCCTGAGCTTCACGGGCTGAAAAACCGGAATACCATGCTGCAGCGCACAGATTTTGACCGGCGTCATCTGCATTTCCTTGCCGCGGCCTTTCGGTTTATCCGGCTGGGTAACGACCGCCGTAATCTGATGTCCTGCCCCGATGATCGCCCGAAGCGCTTCCACCGCATAATCCGGCGTTCCCATATATACAATTTTCATATGAATTACCACCTCTTTCTCCCGGCCTCAGAACTCTGGCCGTATCTTCCTACTCATCCTCTTCATCCTCTACATCATCCACATCCTGCAGAGGCCCCTCTACCTTTTCCACATAGATATGCCCATCCAGATGATCCATCTCATGCTGCATGGCCCGTGCAAGCAGCTCCGTACCCTCAATTTCAAAAGGCTCCAGATTTTCATCATAGGCAAGCAGCTTCACGTAATTGGCTCTTGTTACGCGCCCGGTCTTGCCCGGCACGCTCAGACAGCCTTCATAGCCGGTCTGCTCACCGCTTGTTTCAAGCACTTTGGGATTAATCAGCAGGATCGGGTCCTCTCCCGTCACGTCTATCACAACGATCCGTTTCAGAATACCAACCTGTGGCGCGGCAAGTCCGACGCCGTTTGCTTCATATAAGGTATCAAACATATCGTCGATCAGCTCCTGTACGCGCGGCGTAATCTCCTTCACTTCCTTACATGGTTTTTTCAGTACGGAATCCCCAAACGCTCCCCATTCCCTGATTTTTCTGATTGCCATTTTCTTTTTTCCTTTCTGTCATCTTTTCTGTTAATAAGTATTCATCGGATCAAAATCGAACTGAATATTCACCTTTTTATAATCCTGTTCCTTTGCGTATGCCTCCAGCATATCCTTAACCCTGACAAGCCTTTCATAATCAGGATGCTTTAAATACAGGGTATGTCTGTACTGATCATTAATTCTGGAAACGGCAGCCTTCGCCGGTCCGATCATATACAGCTTCCCGTCCGCCCCGAACCTCTCCCTGATCAGACGGGCGAAAGCTTCCAGCACACCGCTTCCCCGTTCCTCCTCTCCGGAAATAACGAGCACCGCCAGCATATGTGCCGCTGGCGGATACTGCAGCAATTCTCTGTATACGATCTCCTCCTCATAAAAACTCTCATAATCCTGATTGGCCGCATGGACGATGCTGTAGTGCTCCGGCTGATAAGTCTGGATCACCACCTCGCCCGGCCGCTCTCCCCGGCCTGCCCGGCCGGCTGCCTGCGTCAGCAGCTGAAAGGTCCGCTCTCCTGCCCGGTAATCATTCTGGTTCAACGACAGATCCGCCGCAAGAATACCGACAAGCGTCACATTCGGGAAATCGTGTCCCTTTACGATCATCTGCGTGCCCACCAGAATGTCGGCTTTTCCATCCGCAAAAGCCGACAGGATTTTCTCATAGCTTTCTCTGTTTCTGGTAGAATCCGCGTCCATCCGCAGCACCCGCGCCCCCGGAAATTCCCTGTACACGGCTTCCTCAATCTGCTCTGTTCCCGCCTTAAAACCAAGCAGATATCCGGAGCCGCAGGAAGGACACAGCTTCGGCCTTTTTTCCGCATATCCGCAGTAATGGCAGACGAGCATGCCATTTCGGTGTTCCGATAAGGAAACGTCACAATGCGGGCATTTCATCACATGCCCGCAGGCCCGGCAGGAAATAAATCCCGCATAGCCCCTTCTGTTCAGAAAGAGCATGCAGTGCTCCCCCGCCGCAAGCCGCTGTTCCATCAGCGCCTTTAACTTTCGGCTGAAAATGGAACGATTTCCTTCTTTCAATTCTTCCCGTAAATCTACGGTATATACCTGCGGCAGCATACCGCCCGTCAGACGTCTTTTCAGCTGATAATATTTATATTCTCCCGCCGCTGCCCGGTAGCTTGCTTCCATCGAGGGCGTTGCGGAACCAAGCACTACGCTTGCGCCCTTGAGCGCCGCGATCCGGCCTGCCGTTTCCCTCGCATGGTATTTCGGCATGGATTCGCTCTTATAGCTGTTCTCATGCTCTTCGTCAATGATAATAACGCCCAGATTCGGAAAAGGCGTGAACAGCGCCGAACGTGGGCCGATCATGACATCCAGCTCTCCCCGTCTGGCCCGCTCTGTCTGATCATATTTTTCTCCCATGGACAGGGTGGAATTTATGACAGAAACCCGGTCTCCGAATCGTTTATAAAAACGAAGCAGCGTCTGATAAGTCAGCGCAATCTCCGGAATCAGCATAATGGCCTGCTTTCCCAGCGCGATCATCTGCTCAATAATGCCCAGATAGACTTCTGTTTTGCCGCTTCCGGTGATCCCGTGAATCAGGCAGGTTCCCGGCCGGCCGGCCCGGTAATCTTTCATGACATCCTCTATAATAAAACGCTGCTCCTCACTCAGCTCTCTGGCCGCTTCCCTTTCGGAAGTCCGTTTTACCGGATTGCGATAATAGCTCTCCGTCTCGATCGCAATCAGTCCCTGTTTCTCCAGACTGTTCAATGTCGGCGCCGCAACATTCAGTTTTTCCCGCAGCAGCGAATAGGGCAGTATTTCTTCCTCCAGCAGAGCGTTCAGAACTCTGACCTTCGCAGTCTGATGCTTTCCTGTGCATTCCACGATCTGCCTTTCGATCTCTTCCCTGCCGCAGAGCCTTGTGATCTTCTTTCTCTCCGGCTGTTTCATCTTCTTCCTGACCGGAAGCACTGTTTTTAAGGCCATGATCATCGTGGAGCCATAATGGCTCTTCATCCAGTAAGCGGTCTGGATCAGATCACTTTCTACCGTCGTTCCCTTTTCGTCAATCCCCTGTATTTCCTTTAATTTCTCCGGCGGATAATTCGCCACTTCGGACAGCTCAACCACATATCCCGTCATATCCTTGTTTCCCTGGCCGAAAGGAACATGCACCCGGACACCGGGCAGCACCTTTCCAAGCAGC
>CALDLG010000227.1 GCA_937910785.1 uncultured Lachnospiraceae bacterium
GGGAACGAGGAAAGGGAATTCCGGAGCTTCCAGTCGTAATTCAAAGAATCAATCCGGTCGAAAGAAAACAACGGGCAGTCAGGGCAGGGGAAGATCAGGCAGCTCCTATAACGCAAGACGCGGGGAGCCGATGGATACCGCGATTCGCAATGAAATTCTTCTGATCGCATTTCTGGCGCTTTCCGTGATCCTGTTTTTATGCAATTTCGGTATTGTCGGAAAGATCGGCGATGCGGTCAGCGCTTTTATGTTCGGGGTCTTTGGGCTGATGGCATATATCATGCCGGTACTGTTTTTTCTGGCGATCGCGTTCGGCATGTCCAATGCAGGCAATCATATCGCAACCAGAAAGCTGGTTGCGGGCGTTGTTCTGATTGTAATTGTAAGCATTGTTCTTGAACTGACAAGCGCGGGCTATCAGGAAACGGATACTTACCAGTTTACCGAAATATACCAAAGATGCAGCGAGAAACGAAACGGCGGCGGTGTTCTTGCGGGCTCGGCCGCTTTTGCGCTTTATAAAATGTTTGGCATGGTGGGAACGGTACTCACCCTGATTGTAATCGGAATTATCTGTGCGGTCATCATAACGGACAGATCGTTCATAAACGGCGTTGCGAGCCAGAGCAGAAAGGTTTACGAGCGCTCGAAAGAGGATGCCGCATACAGGCGGGAACGTTCGAGGGAGCGGAGAGAGGAGCTGGAGCAGCGCCGCATTCGTGAGGAAGAGCGCAGGAGGCAGCTGGAAGAAGAAAGAGAAAACGAAAAAATCCTCAGGATGGATAAAAAGGTCTCCGGTGTCATGCTGGATACCGCGCTCGGAACAGGCCGTGATACGAAGGCAAAGGAAGATATGGCGCCTGTCCGGGATGATATCCATGAAATCATGATAAACGAGGAGGCGGACGGGGAAGAAACGCCTGTGATCAGGGAGCAGGATACATATCATTTTATTGAGAACGAATCGGATGAACTGGATGAGATTCGTTTTTCGGAGGAGGAAGAAGAGCCTGAGGAGGCTGCAGAAGCGGATGAAGATTCCTGTGAGGCATTAAAGCCGCAGGATTCCTATACGCTGCAGATGGGGAACAGCATGCCGTCTGAGATACCGGCAAGGGAGCGTCCGGCGGCGAAATTGCCGGAAGCGCCGGAAAGGTCTGCGAGAGGCCGGGAAGACAGGACGGAAAATGAAAATCAGATGCAGGCAGGAGCCCCTGAGCAGTCGAAACTGCCGAAGCAGTATCGTTTTCCGCCGATTACGCTGTTGGCGAAGGGAAAAGGAAAAAATAACGGAAATGCCAATAAGGAATTAAACGAAACGGCGGCCAGACTGCAGCAGACACTGGCGACTTTCGGCGTCCGGGTCACGATTACGGATATCAGCCAGGGGCCTTCCGTAACAAGATATGAGCTGCAGCCGGAGCAGGGTGTGAAGGTAAGTAAAATCGTAGGGCTTGCGGACGATATCAAGCTGAATCTGGCGGCGACGGATATCCGGATCGAGGCGCCGATTCCCGGCAAGGCAGCCGTCGGAATCGAAGTGCCCAATAAGGAAAACTCCGCGGTTGCGCTGCGTGATCTGTTGGAAGCAAGGGAGTTTAAAGAATTTCCGTCCAATCTCGCTTTTGCGGTAGGAAAAGATATTGCAGGCAAGATTGTGACGACGGATATTGCCAAAATGCCCCATATGCTGATTGCCGGAGCAACCGGTTCCGGTAAATCCGTCTGTATCAATACGATTATCATGGGAATTTTGTACAAGGCGCATCCGGATGATGTAAAGCTGATCATGATCGACCCGAAGGTCGTAGAGCTGAGTGTATATAACGGCATTCCGCATTTGCTCATTCCGGTCGTGACGGACCCTAAAAAGGCCGCGGCCGCACTCCATTGGGGCGTTGCGGAGATGACTGAGCGTTATAAGAAATTTGCGGACTATAATGTGCGTGATCTGAAAGGCTATAATAAGAAGGTTGAGGAGAGGAAGGCACGCGGCGATGCCGACGCACCGGATAAAATGCCGCAGATTCTGATCATTGTTGACGAGCTGGCGGATCTGATGATGGTTGCGCCGGGAGAGGTGGAGGAGTCTATCTGCCGGCTGGCACAGCTTGCAAGAGCCTGCGGCATCCACCTGATCATTGCGACACAGAGACCGTCCGTCGATGTCATTACCGGACTGATTAAGGCCAATATGCCGAGCCGGATTGCCTTTGCCGTATCCAGCGGCGTAGACTCCCGGACGATTCTCGATATGGTAGGCGCGGAGAAGCTTCTTGGCAAGGGAGATATGCTGTTTTATCCGCAGGGCTATCCCAAGCCGGCCAGGGTACAGGGGGCGTTTGTTTCGGACGGAGAAGTTTCAGATGTCGTCGATTTCCTGAAAAATCAGGCGATAGGAAACGTATACAGCGATGACGTGGAAGAGAAGATCAAAAATATGGGAAGCTCGTCTGCGGAAGGCGGCGCGGGAGCGGCCGGTTCCGGTTCGGAATATGACCAGTATTTTGCTGAAGCCGGGCGGTTCATCATCGATAAGGATAAAGCATCCATCGGGATGCTGCAAAGAGTATTCAAAATCGGATTTAACCGGGCGGCGAGAATCATGGATCAGCTCTGTGATGCGGGGGTTGTCGGAGAGGAAGAAGGGACGAAGCCTCGAAAGGTGCTGATGTCCATGGAAGAATTTGAACAGCTTATCGAAGAGATCTGACAGAGGAAGAAGAGGAGATTATGAGAATGAAAACCGATATTGAAATCGCACAGGAGACGGTTTTGGAGCCTGTTGTATCCGTAGCGGAACGCATCGGAATAGCGGCGGATGATCTGGAATTGTACGGAAAATATAAAGCGAAGATCTCGGAGGAATATTTAGACAGGATCAGGAACAATCCGGAGGGCCGGCTGATTCTCGTGACAGCGATCAATCCGACGCCGGCGGGAGAAGGTAAGACAACGGTCAGCATCGGCCTTGCGCAGGCTTTTGGCCGGATGGGGAAAAAAGCGGTATGATAGGCACTGGTAACAAATTGTAACTTTTATGCCTTTTTCAGGAGTATTATGAGTCAACGACCAAGATCAAAGAAGTCGCCGTCCGGCGGGCGGCGCATTGCAAACCCCCGGGCAGAGCGCCAGGAAGACCGGCGGG
>CALDLG010000228.1 GCA_937910785.1 uncultured Lachnospiraceae bacterium
TAAGCAAAGCCCTTGACTATATCGAAAACCCGGACAAGACGGACGGGAAAATGCTCATATCCTCTTTCGGGTGCAGCTATTGAATATTCTAAAGCTTGAGAGCCATTTTGAAACACTAGATATAGTATATCTTTTTTACCGCTTACACGATTGAGCCAGAATTATTTTCATGCTGCAAGGGTAAATACACTGCAATTGCAGCCCTTGCAGCATGAAAGCAATTCCGGCATAAAATAATCAAGCGGTAAAGATATTTGTACCAAACCGTATGGTCACTATATATTGTGGTGGCTCTGAAGAATTAAAATACACAGGTTCAGGTGGCTCTCAAGCTTTAAATTAGTGGCTTCCAAGCTTTAGAATATTCAATAGTAAATCACTCCTTTTGCTGTGGATTTGTTACGCAGTAGAACGGCGATTTTGAGGGTTTTGGTATTAAGTATCGCCCAAGTGATTTTCATGCCCGGAAAGCCTTGCAAATCAAGGCTTCTTTTCCCCCTACTGCGTAACAAGGGCATGAAAAAAGCGGCGTTCCCGTTCTCCCATATAGGAGTGAGAAACGCCGCCTGTGCGTCGTATTCAGTTTTTAGTACAATACCCGGCTTGTCCGTCGCTCGAAAACCCTTGATTTTCCAGTGTTTTCAAAAGTATCGTTATCTAACCCTATCTTTTGACAGGCCCGGATTTAAACGGATGATGAAAGACATAGAAGCCGGAAATGTGGACTGTGTGATTGTAAAGGATTTGTCCAGACTGGGACGAGATTATATAGAAGCCGGGCGGTTGATTCAAAAAACCTTTCCGGCTTTTTCCGTGCGGTTCATTGCGTTGACGGACCATTTCGATTCCCTGACAGCGGACGATAACGAGACATCCTTAGTGGTGCCCGTCAAGAACTTTGTCAATGATTCTTATGCCAGAGATATCTCCGGCAAAGTAAGAAGCCATTTGAAAATCAAAATGGAAAAAGGAGCGTTTATCGGTGCCTTTACAATCTATGGATATCGGAAAAGTGAAGAAGAGAGGAACCGGCTTGTACCGGATGACTATGCGGCGGATATTGTAAAAAAAATTTTTGCATGGAAAATCGAAGGTTACAGTAATCTGGCGATAGCCGGACTGTTAGATAGGATGGGTGTGCTTTCTCCACTGGAATACAAAAAGATGAGGGGGGAAAATCTGCGGACCGGATTCGGAGCCGGAGCGAGGGCCAGATGGTCGTCGATTGCAATAAAGCGGATTCTGACAAATGAGAATTATACGGGAACGCTGGTACAGGGAAAGGGTGAGAAAGTAAATTATAAAGTTGAGCGTGTTCTGGCAAAACCGGAAGAAAAATGGATTCGGGTGGAAAATGCGCATGAGGCGATTATTTCAAGGGAAGATTTTGAACTCGTACAGGAACTGTTAAAGTTTGATATTCGCCCCGGAAGCGGGGAAAAGAAGGCGCATAAATATTTCGGCCTGTTGTTCTGCGGAGATTGTGAAGAACCGATGATACGCAGAGTGGAAAGGTACAGGGAAAATGAGACGGTCTTTTTTATCTGTGCCACGAAGAACAGGGGTGGGGAATGTACCAGACATGGGATTCCGGAGGAAGCGTTAGACCGGATTGTTCTTACGGGGCTGAAACAGCAGATAGCATTGTTCTTAGACAGGAGCAGGGTGCTGGATGCGCTGGAACGGATGGAAGTCAGTTTCGAGGAAGTAATGGTTTTTGATAAAGAAATCGAGAGGCTTCATAAAGAACAGGACAAATATCTGATGCTCCGGGCGGGGCTTTATGAAGATTTAAAGAAACAGATTATTACGGAAGAAGATTTTAAGAATTTCAGAGAGATTTACGAGAAGCATTATCAGGAGCTTCAACAGGCCGTAAAAGGTCAGGAAGAAACGATAAAGAAGCTTTTCAAATCAGGTGTTGCGGCCGGCATGAATCTGGAACGGATGAAAAATGTGATGCAGGTCACGGAACTCGACAGAGTTACGCTGGTTTCTTTTGTGAAACGTATTCTTGTATATGAGGATAAGCGCGTCTGTCTGGAATTACGGTGTAAAGAATTGTTCTCAAAGGCGCTCATGCCGGCAGACTATATCGAAGAAAAGAAACTATCCGCAGGGGAGGTGGTCTAAATGACAGGAACTCTGAAAAAAATTTATTCGGCGGGCATTTATGCGAGGCTGTCCGTGGACTCCGGTGAAAGAAAGGACGAATCCATTGAAACACAGACAGAGATTGCAAAAGCGTTCATAGAACAACAGGAGGATATAACGGTTTATGACTGTTATACGGATATCGGCAGAACAGGAACCAACTTTGCGCGTGAAGGATTTGAACGGATGATGTGCGATGTGAGAACGCGTAAAATAGATTGTATCGTTGTGAAGGACTTGTCGCGATTCGGACGGAATCATATTGAGACCGGAAATTATATTGAAAAAATATTTCCTTTTATGGGTGTGCGGTTTATAGCCGTTACGGACAATTTTGACAGCATGAATCTGTCCGGGCGGGATGAAACGTTGAGCGTGAACCTGAAAAATCTGGTCAATGAGATGTATGCAAAGGATATTGCCATAAAAGTGAAGTCTGGCAAACTGGCGAAATGGGAACAGGGAAGCTATACGGGAGGTATACCGCCATATGGATACCGGGCGGAATGGATAGATGATAAAAAATGCCTTTTTGTGGAAGAGACCACATCGGATATTGTAAAGAAAATATATGAATTGTTCCTGTCCGGTAAAAGTATGAGAGAGATTACCCGTTGGCTCTATGAAAACCGGGTCGCCGGACCTGAAATGTATCACGAGACAGGACAGGTTTACTGTCAGGAGACAGAACAGCTTAAAGAATGGTCGCGGTGTACCCTGAAAATGATATTGAAGAATCCCATATATATGGGATGTCTTGTACAGGGAAGAAACTGTGGAAGGGATTACAAACTGCGCAGCAGACATGATATGGATTCCGGCGACTGGTCAGTCAGGGAACATACCCATGAGGCAATCGTCAGTGACGCGCAGTTTTTCGATGCGGCAGCAAGGTTTGAGGAATCTGTCAAATATTGCAATGAAACTGGGTTTTCCAAAACCGTTCCCCTGATGGATGATATTTTTGCCGGCATTCTTTACTGTGGTGACTGTGGCGCAAAAATGAAAAGATTTTCGGCGGTCAAATGTTTTCATTCAGGCAAAGTCAGATTTTATAGTTATAACTGTCGGAATATTAACCGAATAGATACTTTGCAGTGTGTCAGAAAAAGTATTTCTTTACGCCGCCTTACAGATATGATAAAGGAAGCAATCCGACAGGAATTTTCCTTATCTGCAATGCGTCCGAAAAAGTTGATAGAAAGTAATGTCAGGGAAGCAGAAAACCTGAAAAAAGAATGGAACCGGCAGGCGGCGGATATTGAGAGAAGAATCAAAGAAATAATAAAATGCGGAAGCGGGCAGTACCTTCAATATCGAATGGGAGAAATCAGCGAAGAACATTTTAAAAAGGAAAAAGAGGAGAATGACAGGATGAAGGTTTCCCTGCGGAAAGAAAAAGACGTTATTACGGAACGCCTTAGAACAATAGATGCGCAGACCGTAAAGAAGAATCATTTTCTGCGGGCTTTGGTAAAAGGAAGCAAAAAAAGCGAGCTGACCGCAGAAGTGGTCCGAACATTGATTGACCGGATAGAAATTTATCAGGACCACAGGGTTAAGATTATCTTTTCTTTTAAAAGAAGCGGAATTTAGTGTGAGAAAGGTATGGTTATTAGGTTGAAAAATCGGAGATTTTTCAACCGCGAGATTTGTGCTGACGCCCAAACTCGCATTTTTGCGGCAGCATGGAGGATTAGAATGGGGAAATATCACATTGCGATTTATCTGCGCCTTTCCAAAGAGGATGATAAATTGAAAAAGGAGAGTAACAGTATCGCCATGCAGAGACTTCTTTTGCAAAGCTATGTGGCGGAGAATTTTGAAGAATGCGAATTATCAGAATTTTGTGACGATGGATATACTGGAACCAATTTTGAACGTCCGGGTATGCAGGCCATGCTCAAAATGGTAAAGAGCGGAGAGATTGACTGTATTCTTGTGAAAGACTTTTCGAGATTTGCAAGGGATTACATAGAACTCGGTTCCTGGCTGGAACAGATCTTTCCATTCCTGGGCGTTCGTTTTATTTCTGTAAATGACCATTATGACAGCTGTGATTTTCAAGGCAGCATTGCCGGCCTTGATGTGAATTTCAAAAATCTTTTATATGATTTGTACAGTAAGGATTTGTCCGGCAAGGTACGTTCATCCCTGGCCGCCAGGAAAGAAAAGGGGCAGTATATCAGTGCGAACAGCCCTTTTGGTTATGAAAAAGACCCGAAAGACAGGCACGCCCTTCTGATTGCGGAAGATGAGGCGGAAATTGTAAGGCGGATTTTTTCTTTGACGGTGGAAGGATATACATCAGTAGAGATAGCAAGGCTGTTCAATGAAACAAGGGTAAAAACTCCGATTGAATTTAAGATAGAAAAAGGAAAGACAAATAAGATGCCCAAGGGGGAAAGATTTTTGTGGAGCAGCAGCGCAATCTGCCAGATATTGAGGAATGAAGTCTATATCGGAAATACCGTGCAGAAAAAATATACAATGGATTTTGTCGGTGGGAGGAATCACCTGAATCCACGCGAAGAATGGCTGGTAACTTATGGGCATCATGAGCCTGTTATTGGTAAGGACATTTTTGATAAAGTACAGGAAGGAAGAGGAAAGAAGAGGCCACCGCAATATCATCAGTCTCATCCGCTGAACGGGAAAATGGAATGTGGATGTTGTAAAAGAAATCTACGGTATCGAAGAGGGTTAAATCCATACTTTTCCTGCAGCCAGCGTTATTCCAATGCGATGGAGCACTGTGTGCGAAAGATAAACGCAATATTCCCTGAACAATATGTTCTCCGGATGATACAGGATAAATTACAGGCTGAAGGAGAGCCCAAACGGCTTCGTATGAAAGAAATAAGGAAACGGAATAAAGAAATTCAGGAGCTGAAAGAGAAAAGGCAGGCGTTAAGCGCAAAAAAGGAAAAGCTAAAACAGCAAAGTTTTGAGGCTTATCAGGACTATGCCTGCGGGAGAACTGAAAATTTTCAATCGGACAGCTCAGCGCTTAGAGCGATGGAAAAAGAACTGGAGGATATCAATGAAGATATACGGAAAAAGGAAGCTGCCAAAGACAGAATAAAGGGCGGTATAGATAACGGGGATACGGACGAATCTGTGGTGCTTTCAAAGGAAATGATAGAAAAATATATTGACAAAATCGTCGTTTACGATGAACAGCATATGGAAATTAAATGGATAGAAACTGCAGGGACGGCGGCAGTCGGTCAGGGTAATCTGGCAATGATTTAACTTTATCTCCTTGTTTTTTGACAATGATAATACGGCAGAAAACCATTTTAAGCCCCCAAATCATTATTTTTTTAAAAAAAAGAAAAATAAAAGCCTGACAGCTTCGGGAATCCGATACCAGCTGGATGTGTTTAAGAATGAGTCGGGCGGCAGCAGGATTCTTTCAATCTGGGATCAGACGATCCAGACCGGAGAGCCGCCGGAAGGCTTTTTATATGGAACGGAATATACACGAGAGGAGATTGACCGCGCGCTGCAGAGTCAGGCTCCTCTCGAAATCGTTCCGACTACCGACGAGAACGGACATGGGACCGCAATGGCCTCTACTGCTGCAGGCAGCATGCTGGATCAGGGTCTGACCTTTCGGGGCGCCGCACCGGAGGCGGAAATTGCTGTCGTAAAATTGAAGAGCGCCAAAAGATATCTGCGGGAATACTATCTGGTTGCGGAGGAGGCGGAGGCTTATCAGGAAAACGACATTATGCAGGCTGTCAGGTATCTGGAGGGTATGGCGATCGTATTTAAGCGGCCGGTCGTGATCGTCCTGGGGATAGGCACCAATATGGGAGATCATGCGGGAAATTCGCCTCTGGGAGCATATCTGGATAAAATTGCCGCCAAAAGAAGCCGGGCCGTAATCGTCTGCGGCGGTAATGAAGGCGACAAGGAACATCATTACAGCGGAGCCATGCCGGAGGAAATCGAGCTGCGTGTGGAAGAAAATACGAAAGGCTTTACAATGGAGCTGTGGGGCAACCGGGTCGATATTTTCAGTGTATCGCTCAGGACGCCCGGCGGTGAAGTCGTATCCGGTATCGATTTCCGGGGTGGCGTCGATCATTATGATTCATTTCTTTTTGACAAAACACAAATCTATACGGGACTTTCCCTGATCGAGAAACGTTCCGGAAATGAACTGATCTTTTTCCGTTTTCTGAATCCTACCCCCGGCATCTGGACGATTACGGTATCTCCCGCGGCACAGGAAAATATCCGCGGTTCCGGCCGTTTTCATCTCTGGCTCCCGGTTACGGAATTTATCGACGGCGGCGTGCGTTTTCTGGAGCCGGACCCCAATGTAACCCTGACGGAGCCTTCCAATGCGCAGAGGGTGATTACGGTATCCACCTATAACGGCATGACCGGAAGCTGGTTTGCCGAATCGGGGAGAGGCTTTGCTTCGGACGGAATGATCAAGCCGGATTTTGCGGCTCCCGGCGTGCAGGTAGCCACTATCCTCGGCAATCAGACCGGAGCCAGTATGGCTGCGGCTCTTACCGCGGGCTGTGTGGCCCAGTTTATGGAATGGTCCATCGTGGATGGTTATGCGCCCTTCGGAGAGAGCCGGACTGTGAAGAGCCAGTTTATCCGAGGCGCGGTGCGGGAGAATAACATTATTTATCCGGATGAAAGGTGGGGATTCGGCAAGCTGAACGTCAGCAGGACATTTGAGTTGCTGGCGAGAACGTGAAGGATATTCCAGGGGCGTGAAGAGAACAGGAGAAACGGCATATTATTTCATCTTTCCATACAATATATTCCTAAAACAAGAAGTATCCATACGTTAATAAGACGCTTATATCTGTGTATGATATAAATATATTCTTATTTTGAGGGGTGGAATTATGAAACCTGGAGCGGACATACACAAGGATATCAGTTCGGCACGTGGAAATCTCAATCCCCTGTATGCGGAAATGGGAAAGCGGCTTCGCATCATCCGTATAAATTTAAATTATACACAGGAACAAATGGCAGAAATTCTCGAAATGAGCTCCGCCTATTATGGAAAAGTGGAAAGAGGACTGCATGGACTGTCGTTAAATAAACTTGTTATTGCGAATAGAAAACTGGACATCGATATCAATTATCTGCTGACGGGTGATAAGCGCGGAGAGCTTTTTCTGGAAAAAATAATAGAAGAGTGTCCCAGAAACAAACGTTATGATATGGAACAGCTGATAAAATATGCTGTTAATCTGGTGAAAGAGCCTGAGCGCTAAAAGGGATATTTACGGGAAGGTGAAAACTCATGTTGGAAATCGCAATATGTGATGATGAAAGGGTGGCAGCGGCTGACATTGAGAAAATGACGGAAGAGATGGCGGATATGACTGCCACAGGAGTAAATACGGAAGTATTTTATGACGGAAGCACACTTGTTGATTATATTCAAAAAGGAAAACGATATGATATTATTTATCTTGACATAGAGATGTTTAACCAGAACGGAGTGGAGGCGGCAAGAGAGATCCGAAAGATGGATGCCAGAGCATTGATTATTTATATTACGGGTCATGAAAGCTTTGCGAAGGACGCCTTCGAGGTTTCCGCTTTTCGATTTATTACCAAACCGATTGACAGGGATATTTTTCGTAAATATTTTCTGGATGCGAAAAGGGAGATCCTGGGGCATATGAAATATTTTCGGTATCAATATAATAAGATTTCATACAGACTGCCGATCGATGAAATTATGTATTTTCAGAGTGAGAAAAGAATTACTTATATTGTTACGGCTGCCGGGAGCAGAAAGTGTTATGAAAAATTAAATGACATTGAAAAGCGGCTTGTTGAATCCGGTATTTCTTTCTATAGAACCCATCAATCTTTTCTGGTGAATCCCCAATATGTGTGCACCTATGTATATGACTTTATGAAGCTTTGGGACGGAACGATACTGGCAGTCAGCGAGAACAGAAGAAAAGACGTAAATAAACTCTTTTGCGAGATTAAGGGAGAGGATATTATTGTTTAGCGATTTCAGGGAATTATCCGCGGATCTCATTACGGCGGCCTTGGCTGTTGTGATACTGAAAATGTATTTTGAGACTTTTTTTGAGAAAGAGAAAAGAACAATATACAGCGTCATCTGCTGGGTTTTTTATTTTCTCTGGCAAATCGTGATTGGCAGGATAGAGGGGATGCCTCCTTATGGGAATGTGGTAATCAGCGTTGTTCTCGTGAGCCTGATTTGTATAAGCGCTTATAAAGGCGGATTCTGGCAGAAAGTGTTATTTTCCGTCTTGATCAATGCGCTTTGGATGTTTTTGGAATTTCTGGTCGGATATCTGTTCCTTTTGAACGGTAATTTTGAAACAACACTGAACTTCCTGGGACCGGTATTTTCTGAATTGCTGGCCTTATTTTTGATCATTGGATTAAGAGTTTTCTTTCAAAATGAGAGCATCCGGAATATTTCCAATAAAAATCATTTCCTGCTGCTGTTAATTCCGCTCGGAAGTATGTTTGTGGTTTATAATATTTTTATGTTGAATATTCAGCTGGGAAAGACCTGGTATATTGAAAAATCGATAACGAGCTCAATCATTGTTTTTTTGATTAACGCGGCAATTTTCAGGCTGTATCTGAGTCTGTCCAAAGAAAAGGAACTGCAGAAGTATAATACGGTTTATGAACAGCAGATAGAACTGTGTAATCAACATATGCGTGAGAAGGAAGCGGTTATGCTGCGTTTTCGAAATGCGAGGCACGACATGAAGCAGCACCTTATCGTGCTTCTGAATATGTTGGAACATCAGGAAACGGAGCAGGCGGCGGATTATCTGAGAAAGCAGGTTCATATGGACGCGCTGGAAGACAACGGTATTTCCAGAACGGACAATATCGTGGTAGATTCTTTGGTGAATGCGAAGTATTCGGTTGCCCTGAAGGCAAAGATAAACTTTACCGCGGATATTCATATTCCGATGCAGCTTTCCTACAGCGGTGCGGATCTTTGTATTCTGTTGGGGAATATTCTGGATAATGCGATTGAAGCGTCCCGGAAAATTCCGGAAGAGCAAAGAAACATAAGCTTTTTCATGAAATATGAGAGCAATGTGCTGATTCTTACGGTTAGAAATGCTTTTGACGGAAAACTGCGCAAAAACAGGGATGGCAGGATGATTTCTTTAAAGGAGGAGCCTGTAAATCATGGTATCGGTCTGGAATCGGTGCGCAAGGTCGCGGAGAAATATCATGGCTCCGTCGTAACGGAAGTAAAGCAGAATATTTTTATCATTAAAGTTATTTTATGTGACCTGTCGGTAAAATTATCCCAAATTTCATAAAAATGACAGGATATCTCGTAAAAGTTACATGGAACTTCGTAAAAATTACACGACAGACAAAATATGAGTTTTTTTGTGTTAAGATGACAGAAAACGAATGGAGGTAGCAAGATGAAGAAGCGTAAAACAGATAGCCGGAATCATGCAAATGTAATGGCGAAGGTGGCAATGGCATTTAGTGAAATGTCCGCTAACAGCAGATGCGTATGCATCTATCATCAGCCGAAAATGCCTGTCGGTCTGCAGAAATTAAAGAAAAACTGACATGGAAAAAATGGCGGCGCTGCTGACAAATTACATTGTTAAGAAGAAAGCAATCTCTGAAGATGATTATGAGATCTATCAATATGGATTTCAAATCGGAATGGAAATGCTCATTTGTATGGCTGTCTGTTATCTGATAGCCATACGAATGAATATGGTCGGCCAGTGCACTCTTCTTTTTTTTCTGTTCTTTTCGCTCCGCTCTTTTGTTGGCGGACTGCATATGGACAGCTTCAAGGCATGCTTTCTCTGTTCATGCGTTGTGGTGTTTATTACACTTTTTGCGGTGAAATATTGTCCGGTTTCTCCCGGCCCGGCATTGACCGCCTCCGTTTGTGAAGTGATAGTTTTGCTTTTTTTAAAACCGGTCGAAAACGGGAATCGCCCGGTGGACGAGGCGGAAAAGAAAGTGTTTTCACGTAAGATCAGACAGGTTCTGACAATAATACTTTTCCTGATCATTCTTTTCCGCAGCATTCGTCTTTTTAGTTATCTGATAACCATTGCCTATACGCTGGCGGTAATTATGATTTCTATGTTTCTTGGAAAATGGCAGAACAGGATGCGGAAGAAGGATGAGGTAAGCTGACTGCCTTGCGGCGTAAGGTTTTCGGATTCTGTTTATGTTTCGTGCTGAGACTGTTCCAGCCGCTCCAGAATACAATACAGAGTTCTTTTGTTCACTTCTGTCAGATTCTGGTAACGGCGCACAACGTCATAACACTGATCCATTTCCCTGTTCATCCGGACCTGACCGTTGAGATCTCTCTTTGTATCCGAAACGCCGAGAATATAATCTGTCGTGACATTGAAATATTCTGCCATTTTGATGAGCAGATCAGTTGGTATATTATAGGCATAATTTTCCATTCTGCTTACCGCCTGCTGTGTGGTCCCAAGTATCTGAGAAAGTCCCTCCTGTGATAATTTGTTACTTTTTCGCAATTCGCGAATTCGATTTTTTCTCATATGGTAGATTCCTTTCTAAAAATATTTTACACAATTATAAAATGAAATGTTACAATCATATCATGTAGCAAATAACATGAAATATGTGTCTTTTCGAGTGAAAACAGCCGGAATCCGTGGTATACTATCTCAAAAAAGAACAGATGGGTGCAGGCAATGGAAAATAAAGTATATGAATTTGATTCCCTGCTTTACAGAGCGGGAGAGACAGGCGGAGCGTATGTAATTTTTCCGTATGATATCAGGGAAGAGTTTGGACGGGGCCGGGTGAAGGTGCATGCCACGTTTGACGGAGAACCGTATGACGGCAGTATTGTAAATATGGGAGTAAAGAATCCTGACGGAGGTATCTGTTATATAATCGGTGTGCGCAAAGATATCCGTTTCCGGATAGGGAAGCAGCCGGGGGAGAGCATTCACGTGACGGTCAGGGAACGGGAATAAGGACTGGAGGTTTGGATTCTATGGAAAATGATAAGATATACCGGATGGAATTTGCAAAGATTTATCCTCTTTTGGCGGCTAAGGCAGAGAAAAAGAGCAGGACAAAGCAGGAAGTGGATGAGGTGATCCGATGGCTTACAGGATACAGTCAGGAGGAGCTGGAAGAGATGCTGGAAAAGCCGGTTGCTTATGGGGATTTCTTCCGGAATGCGCCGGCACTGAACGAAAACAGGAGACTGATAAAAGGAGTAGTCTGCGGCGTAAGGGTGGAAGATATTGAAGAGCCTCTGATGCAGGAGATACGTTATCTGGATAAACTGATTGACGAGCTTGCCAGAGGGAAAGCCATGGATAAAATACTGCGTAAGTAAGAGCAGAACATCATAAAAAGAAGCCTTTCCTTCGTAAGCCGGCAGGATTTGCAGGCGGGTAAAATCCTGAAAACGGAAAGGCTGCGCTGATATGGAATGTTTCTGAGCCGGAAATATTCAGAGATCACCGGCCTATGTCTTCCGGAACAGCTTCCGAAACTGCATTGGCGTCATCCCGGTATTCCGTTTGAAACTGTCACTGAAATAGGAGTGGCTGGAGAAACCGGCCTCACCTGCGATCACCGTCATGCTCAGGTCGGAGTCGGCAAGGAGTTTCTGCGCAAACGAGATCTTCTCATTGATAACGAAGTCAGAGAAGGAGGTTTTCAGGTGGCTGATAAATAATTTGGACAGATAGGAAGCGGAAATATTGGCATTTCTTGCGGTTTCTTCCAGAGAGGGGCTTTCTCGCAGGTGTGTTTTAATGTAGATGATGGCATCGGCAAGGCAGTCATGCTTCCGTTCCAGATGCGCAGCATTCACACCTCCGATAATGCGTTCCCGGAGGCACAGAATGATCAGCTTGTTCAGAAGGCCCTTTAAAAGCAGTTCGGAATATTTATTGTAGGAGTTCCATTCTTTTTCCATATCATTCAGGATCAAAAGCACATTTTCCTGTGTGGACGGTTCGAGATGGATAACGTGCTCGGTGCACAGTTCATTATATCTTTCAATACCGATTGTCTGAAAAAGGTCGTCCACCATAGAATCCGTAAATTTAAGCAGAATATGCTCATAAGGTACATTGGCAATATAGCTGCTGCGACGATACACATATCTGGGAATGAAAATGATATCGCCAGCCTGTGCTATGGCCGTAAAAGTGGGAGAGTAGATCAGGCGTTCACCGCTCAGCATATAGGAAATTCCATAAAAATCAGTATATGCTTCGGCCGAAGGCATTTCATAATGCGGTTGACGGAAAATATGGTCATAGTTAAAATGGTATCCGGGTTTTAGAGGAAGCGGCATTGTTTCTTACCTTTCTTTTACACTGTCTGGTCTGGCTGATACCTCGATGTACATTTCGGATTTTATACAGCGCAGAAGCACTTGTCAATAGTAATTTTTTGTCCTGACATAAGGCCTTTTTGTTCTGCCGTATCGTTTGAACCGGCGGCGGAAATCAGCTCTGGATATAAGATTTTCTAAATTGCAACGGAGTGCTCCCGGTTATCCGCCTGAAGCAGTCGCTGAAATAAGTGTTGCTGGAGAAACCGGCCCTGGAGGCAATTTCTTCCATTGTCAATGTAGATCCTGCGAGCAGCTTTTGTGCATACAGAACTTTTTCATTTAAAAGAAACGTCGAATAAGGAGTATGCAGATGGCTGATAAATAATTTGGACAGATACGAGGCCGAAATATGAGCATATTCTGCGGTTTCCCTTAACGACGGGCTGTCCTGCAGATGGGCTTTCACATATTCTATTGCATTAAAAAGACAGACATTTTTCTGCGGGTCAGGCGCCGGCTCGATTTCGCCGGTACTGTGTTCGTCAAGACACAGAATGATCAGTCTGTGCAGCAGACCTTTCAGC